>CAZJRJ010000080.1:0-5060 GCA_964548635.1 uncultured Gammaproteobacteria bacterium
AAAATAAAAGGCGATATAACCACGGCTAGGAAAATAAATAAAAATATTGAAAAAGATATTATTAATATTATTAAAAAAGAAAATGGTAATAAAGTTTTAGAAATAGAAAAAAGGATAGATAAAAGTATTAAAGGTGGATTTATTCTCAGGTTGGGAGATAGAATAACAGACGCTAGTCTAAAAACCAAAGTGGAAGATTTGAAAAATAAAATGATTGATTAAATAATTTAAAAATAATATAAAAGATATGTCCAATAGTAAAGATTATATTTTAGAACAACTCAGAGAAAAAATTTCTGATTATAAGTCTGAGTTAAAAGAACAGTCCTTTGGGAAGGTTATTGAGGTTGGGGATGGAATAGCCAAGGTTTCTGGTCTTTCCAGAGTTATGATGTCTGAAATGCTTGAATTTAAAACTAGTGAAGGAGCTGTTTATGGAGTAGTGCTTAATTTAGAGGAAGATAATATAGGTGTTATTATTTTGGGTGGTTTTGAATTAATTCAAGAGGGTGATGAAGTTTTAGCTTTAAATAAGATTCTTCAAGTTCCAGTAGGAGAAGAGATGGTTGGAAGGGTTGTTAATGCACTAGGTATACCAGTGGATGGAAAACAAGAAATAAAAACCAAAAATTTTAACCCAATGGAAAAAATAGCTCCAGGTGTAATTGAAAGAGAAGGAGTAAATCAACCAATCCAAACTGGTGTTAAGGCAATTGATTCTATGATTCCTGTTGGAAGAGGACAAAGGGAGTTAATTATAGGTGATCGTCAGATTGGTAAAACAGCCATTGCTATTGATACTATTATTAATCAAAAAGGACAAGATATAAAATGTGTTTATGTGGCTATAGGACAAAAAGAATCAAAAATTGCCAGTATAGTCGCTAAGTTACAAGAAGCTGGAGCAATGGATTATACCACTGTTGTCTTGGCTGGTGCTAGTGATCCCGCTCCTATGCTTTATATTGCCCCTTATGCTGGTTGTGCTATTGCGGAATATTTTCTAGACAAAGGCGAAGATGTTTTAATCGTTTATGATGATTTAAGTAAGCACGCAGTTGCTTATCGTGAAATATCGCTACTTTTAAAAAGACCTCCAGGAAGAGAGGCTTATCCTGGTGATGTTTTTTACTTACATTCTCGTCTTCTAGAGAGAGCTTGTAAATTAAATAAAGAAAACAAAGGAGGCTCTATTACAGCTCTTCCTATAATTGAAACTCAAGCTGGTGATTTATCTGCTTATATTCCAACAAATGTAATTTCCATTACTGATGGTCAAATATATTTAGAACCAGAACTTTTTTATAAAGGAAATCGTCCTGCTGTTAATGCTGGTCTTTCCGTTTCTCGTGTGGGAAGTAATGCTCAAATTAAGGCAATGAAAAAAGTGGCTGGAAAGATGAGATTGGAAGCTGCTCAATACAGAGAATTAGCTGCCTTTGCACAATTTGGATCAGACCTAGATAAGGAAACTCAGGCAAAATTAGAAAGAGGAGGTAGATTGATGGAAGTTTTTAAACAAAATCAATATGCGCCACTATCTGTCGATAAACAAATTTTAGTTTTTTACAGTTTGACAAACGGATATATGGACGATGTTCCTCTAAATAAAATATCTGAATTTGAGGCTGGAATTATTGAATATATGAATGATAAAGGAGAGAGTATTACCCAAGATATAAATAAAACTGGTGAACTTAGTGAGGAAAATGAGAAGAAATTAGTTAAAATAATAAAAGACTATAAAGAAACATTAGATTATTTGATGAAGAAGAAAGAAGATAAAGAGGACAAATAATAGTAAGGCATTTAAATATTTTTTATGGCAAATACCAAGGAAATACAAAGAAGAATAAAATCAATAAATAGCACTCGTAAGATTACCAGGGCAATGGAAATGGTGGCAGCTACTAAAATGCGTAAGGCTACTGAGGCGGTTTTAAAGACCAGAACTTACGCCAATCTTAGTTGGACTACTGTTTTGAATTTGGCCCAAGCTATTAATTCTAGATCCGACCAACATCCTCTACTGACTAAAAAGAAAAAAGTAAAAAATGTGGCCATAGTTCTTTTCACTTCAAATAGAGGTTTATGCGGTAGTTTTAATAGCGCTGTAATAAACAAAGCTTATCAGTCTGTAATAAAACACGAACTCAACGGGGAAAAAGAAAAAATTAATCACGATTTTATAATAGTTGGTAAAAAGGGATTAACAGTAAACAAGAGATATGGTTATAAGGTAATAGCTGAATTTCCTAAGTCAGATATTTGCTATCAATCAGAAGAAGTGAGAGGTATCGCTAGAATTATTATAGATGATTTTTTGTCAGATAAATATGACAAGATTATGGTAGCCTATACTGATTATATTAATACTATGAAACAGGTTCCTAGAGTAAAGCAGTTGCTGCCAATTGACTTGGAGGCCGAAGATGATCACTTGGGCATTGTTGGCTTGGACTCAAGATTGAAGACAGATAAATCTTATATTAAAGAAAAGGAAGATAAATACTTAAAAGAAGGTAAAAACGTCTATGCTTTTACTTATGAACCTAATGCAAATCAGGTTTTAAGTGAAATGCTCCCAAGGTTATTAGAGGTTCAATTATTTCAGGCCTTGCTCGAATCAAATGCTTCTGAGCACAGTGCTCGTATGACTGCTATGCAAATGGCCAATGAAGCAGCTAGCGAAATAGTTGAAGAATTGACTTTATTTTATAACAAAGCTAGACAAGCTGCTATTACAAAGGAAATTTCAGAAATTTCAGCTGGAGCCAGTGCCCTAGGTAATTAATAATATTTATATAAATAATTTAGAGTAAAAATATATGACTAGTAAAAAAGTTGGAACAATTAAACAAATTATAGGAGCGGTGGTGGATATTTATTTTGAAGAAAATCTACCTAAAATTTATGATGCCCTAGAGATTGAAAGGGACGGTGAAAAACTAACCCTAGAAACTCAGCAACATATTGGCTTTAATATGGTTAAGGCCTTAGCTATGGGTTCAACTGATGGTTTAAAAAGAGGTGACGAGGTTATAAATACTAAAAACCCTATTAGTGTTAGTGTTGGCGATGAGACATTGGGAAGAATTTTTAACGTTTTGGGAAAGGTTGTGGATGGTGGGGAAGAGGTTAACACTAAGAAAAAATATCCGATTCATAGAAAACCACCTAAATTTACAGAGCAATCAACTAAAACTGAAATTCTAGAAACTGGAATCAAGGTTATTGATTTAATTGCTCCTATTGCCAAAGGTGGAAAAGTGGGAATGTTTGGAGGTGCTGGTGTTGGAAAAACTGTTATTATTCAGGAATTTATCAACAACATAGCTAAGGAACATGGTGGTTATTCTGTTTTTGCGGGTGTTGGTGAGAGAACTAGAGAGGGTAATGATCTTTACCATGAAATGAAAAGCTCCGGTGTTTTAGGAAAAGTGGCCATGGTTTTTGGACAAATGAACGAACCTCCTGGAAATCGTGCTCGCGTAGCTTTAACTGGCCTTTCTATAGCTGAGTATTTTAGAGACGAACAAGGTCAAGATGTATTATTCTTTATTGATAATATTTTTAGATTTACACAGGCTGGTTCAGAGGTATCTACTCTTTTAGGAAGAATGCCTTCTGCTGTGGGTTATCAGCCTACTCTAGCTACTGATATGGGAAATTTACAAGAGAGGATTGCTTCAACTAATAAAGGATCAATTACTTCTATCCAGGCTGTATATGTTCCAGCTGATGATTTAACTGACCCGGCTCCGGCCACTACTTTTGGTCATCTTGACTCCACGGTTGTTTTATCAAGAGGCTTGTCTGAGCTCGGTATTTATCCAGCAGTTGATCCGCTTGATTCTTCCTCTGTTATCCTAGATCCTAAAATAGTTGGAGAAAGACATTACAATGTAGCTCGTGAGGTGCAACTAGTTTTACAAAAGTTTAAAGACCTGCAAGACATTATTGCTATTTTGGGTATGGAAGAATTGTCAGATGAGGACAAATTAACAGTAAACAGAGCTAGAAAAATACAGAAATTCCTATCACAACCATTTCACGTAGCTGAAAGTTTTACTGGTCAGCCAGGTACTTATGTAAGGATTGAAGACACCATAAAGGGCTTTGAGGAAATTTTAGAAGGAAAGCATGATGATAAAGGCGAGGACCATTTCTATATGAAAGGAAGTATAGAAGAAGTTGGGAAGAACGGAAAATAAGAGTTTTTGGGATTGTTAAGATATTTAGAATGTTTAGAATTATAGATTTAAATTTATATTTCTTATAAGTAATGAATTACAAATTATAATATGTTTGATAATAATAAAATTATAAAGTTTGAAATAGTAACTCCCGAGAGAATTGTTTTAAAAAAGAATGTTTATAAGGTGACCGTGCCGACAGAAAGTGGAGAGATTACTGTTTTACCTAAACATGAACCTTTGATATCAATCTTGGTACCCGGAGTTTTAGAGCTTTTGGATGAAAATGATAAAAAAGAAGTTGTTTCGCTTTCGGGTGGTTTTATTGAAGTTTTGAGAAATAAAGTAGTGATTCTGGCAGATTCAGCCGAGAGGGCTGAGGAGATTGATCTTGAAAGGGCCGAGGAGGCCAGGAAGAGAGCCAAGGAGGAAATTAAAAATATTAGATATGAAGATAGAGAAAGGTTTGCTGAAATAAGTGGCAGTATGGCCAAAGAGTTAGCTAGAACCAAGGCTGTTAAAAGATGGAAGAGAATTCACAATAAATAGTTTTATACTCATTAATTTCAAAAAAGAGGTCCAGAAACCTCTTTTTTTAATCTATTGACATATATTCTTAAATTGTTAAGATGTTTTTAGCACTCACACTAGTTAAGTGCTAAAAATTTATAAAAAAATTATTATTAATTTAATTAATTATTATATTTAATTATAAATTTAAATATAATAATGGCCTAAAAAGTATGATAGTAAAACCATTGCACGATAATGTGTTAGTTAAACCTATTGCCGAAGAAGAATTTACAAAATCAGGCATAGTTTTACCTGAAACCGTTGATAAAGAAAAACCTGAAAGAGGAGAAA
>CAZJRJ010000081.1:0-5009 GCA_964548635.1 uncultured Gammaproteobacteria bacterium
AGAAACCTCTAAAGCATCTCTGTCATTTTTATTTATTAAATAAATATTATCACTGTCAGCTCTTTTGGCATAATAAAGCTCGCTATCGCCTTCCTTACCGTCTTTATTTCCAATCATTACAACATTATCAAAACCGTCACCCGATGCCTCCACTATAATAGAGTATTTATCAAGACCAGTTCCCTCAAAATTTTGTTCTGGTATCTTAATAGCTATTAATTTTGACATCACATTAAGAACCCTGTCAATCTCTTCACTATTTGCTTCAAAGAAATTAGGCTCTACCCCTTCCCACCTAAAAGTTCCATCGTCTATATATTTTTTCTCTACAGTAAATTCCTTACCTGGATACTGAAATCTAATTTTATCAATGTTTTCTTTATCATTTAAGAAAACTACTTTACTTCTCCAATCCTCTTCTAAAAAAAGACCAGTTAAATCAACGTCCTTAGCCAAGTATGTTTTATCTGAACCCGGTTCCCCAATATAAGTATGGTACATAGTGGCAGAATCAAGTCTTCCCACTATAAAATCTGCTACCTGCTCACCATCTTCGTACCACTTTAAATGAGAACCGTTTTCTTCGTTTGAATGATATATCTCCTGTTTCTCAAAATTTTCACTAATAAGGTCAAAATCAGCCCTAACTAATCTATTTAAATATTCAGATAAATCACCAGCTAAAGCATCTCGAATATAAAAATTTTTAGTTCCATCTACTTTCCAGGCGTCACCCTCTCTCAAAAGCACTGTACTAGAAGTTCCTCTTATAATCTCCATTTTATCAACTTCCCCAAAATCTAGTTCTGAAAGAAAATTATTTTTTTCACTTTCACTTTCTCCATAGTCAAAACTATAAAAATAAGCAACTGCTATTAATAAAATCAAAGTGATAGTTAATACTAAATTCTTTTTACTTCTAGGCATAAAAATATTTTTTATTTATAAAAAGTTAATTACTTTTTCTTTTCTTTCTAAGATAATATCTCAAAACTCCAAAAACAACGACCACAACAGCTAGCCCAAATATATTGGCGTACTTTATAATCTGTTTAGCTGAATCAAATGTCTCTTTTAGAGAGCGGTCTGATGCTTGCTTAGATCTTATTTTAATTAAATCACCATCTAAACTAGTTCCATCCACTAAATTCTGAGCTAAAATAATATTACCAGGATTACTACCTATAAATTGATCATCAATAAAATCACTGTCTCCAACCAAAATAAGTTTAGCATTTTCAGAACTACCTTGATTAAAAGCGCTTTCTATCTTACCAGAAAGCATAACTGCTATATTGTATTGTTTAGTCGCGCTAGTCGGCTTCAAACCACTAGAAGGATTTAGATCATAATTTTCATCTGCCAACCAAGAATATTTGGTTGATTTAATTAAAGAATCAACTTTAGCTTCTTTTGTATCAGAAATACTTATACTACTTGGCCAAGGCAATGTGGCTGATTCCAAATCAGAAACCATGGGATTATCGTGATTAAAGTTTTCACCAATTATTTTTACCCAAGCCGGATAAGGAGTTGAGAATTGTCCGAAATAAGAATTAAAAGCAACCCTGCCCTGAGATTTTCCATCTAAAATAATATCATTATTAAGATTAAGTCCGTAGCCGTTTAATAATTGGTTGAGGTTATTATCATTTTTCTCTGAAACCAAACCTTCTAAAACACTAATTCCGTCAGACAAAACTATTAGAGACTTATCCTCCATTAAAAATTTATCTAACTTCTTTAATTCTTCTTCGCTAAATTTATCCTTTGGACCAATTATTAAGAGAGTTTCAACTTCTTCAGGAATTTCCTCTGAAACCAAATCAATATCTTCTACATCATAAATTTCTTGTAGTTTAATGTAGACATCACTAAAATCATCCTCTTCGTCTAGTGTCTCATGACTTGATACGACTCCAATAACAGGCAGTTCTTCTTTTACAACCTTTTTTATAGCTGTAGTAATTTTATATTCCAAATCTTTTGTTTCTTTGATAAAAGGAATGGCCTGATTGTTGTCATTGTAACCAAAACTGATTCCCATATAGCCATTAGTGACCTGATAAGAGTCATTTTCTAAAACATTAAATTGAATTTGAGGAATTCCCAATTGCCTTAATTCGCCCTCTGGATCTTCTAAGTCTTTCGGATTTACATTCTCAATTTTTATATTACCGTTTGAGTAATAAGAATATTCTTTTAAAATGTCACCAACTTCTTGTTTTATTTTTAAATACCCACTTGGTAAATTTTCACTAAAATATAAATTAACCCTTACAATATCATCTAAATTTTTAACAGTCTCCCTACTAACATCACTTATTGAATAAAGTTTATTTTGAGTTAAATCAGCTCTGAAAAATATTTGGTATGAAAAAAAGTTAATAACTACCAAAATTCCCAAAGTCAAAAATAGAGCCAGGATAACATCTCCTCTTTTAAATAAATTTAATATTTTTTTTGATTTATCTTTTAATTTCATAATTATAAAAATTAATTCATGTATATTTTAATTATCTCCAGTCCCTTCTTTCAATAATTCGCACATTAAGCCAAAGAAAAAGAAATATAAAACTTAAATAATAAATTATATCTTTTGAGTCAATAACTCCACGAGCAATACTATCAAAATGACTTCCTAAACCTAAAAATTTCATAATCGGAGCCAAAAAGTAAGGAGCTTTAATTAAAACAAAATCAGCCCCAATAACAAAAGCAACAAAACAAGCCGCAAGAGCTAGAATAAAAGCTACAATTTGATTTTTAGTTAAACTGGAAATGAAAATACCGAGTGATAAATAAGCTCCAGCCAAAAATAAAGCCCCTAAATAACTACCAATAACTGGACCTATATCCAGATTACCTAAATTAAAAATAGTAACTGGTATTGATATGGTAAATAAAAGTGCTACAAAAACAAAGGTTAGGGAACTTAAAAATTTAGCCAAAACAATCTGCCAATCACTTATAGGAAGAGTTAATAAAAATTCAGCTGTGCCTGACTTTTTCTCTTCAGCCCACAATCTCATAGTAATAGCTGGGGTGATAAAAAGAAAAATCCAGGGAAGTAGGGAAAAATAAGGTCTCATGGTAGCCGCATCCCTCAAGAAAAAAAGATTAAAAAAAAGCCAATTACCTACCACTAGGAAAATGGCTATAAAAATATAAGCTATCGGAGAATTAAAGTAATTAAGCAACTCTTTTTTAAATAAGATCCAAATGGTTTTTATATATTTAATACTTTCCATATAATTTATATTAATTACTTAAAGGTTATTTAGTTAATTTTCTAAAGATATCCTCTAAACTAACTTGTTTCTTATTAAATTCTAAAATATTCCAACCCTGGGAAATAATCAATCCAGAAATCTTTTCTCTGACATTTCCTCCCTTCCTAGAAACAACCTCATAACCATAAACATTGTCGCCCTCTCCTTCACTTACTTTAACGCTTTCAACTCCCTCTATTTTTTCTAGTTGATTTAAAACCTTTTCCTTATTACCTTTTATTTTAATATTAAAAATTTCATCAGATTTAGCCTTGTTGGTCAATTCTTCTGGAGTTCCTTCTCCTACAATCTTTCCGTTATTAATAATAATTATACGGTCACAAACAGCACTAACTTCACTTAAAATATGAGTTGAGAAAACTACCGTCCTCTCTTTTCCTATCTTTTTAATAAGATCTCTAATCTCTACAATTTGATTTGGATCTAGGCCAGTAGTTGGCTCATCCAATATCAAAACCTCACTATTGTGTATAATAGCTTGAGCCAAGCCCACTCTTTGCCTGTAACCCTTGGAAAGTTCTTCAATTGGTTTTTTTAACATTCCAACTAAACCACAAGATTCTGCTATCTCGTCAATACGATCATTTATTTTCTTTTTTTCTATCCCTCTGATACTGGCAACGAATTTTAAATATTCATAAACAGTCATGTCCTCATATAAAGGCACATTTTCTGGTAAATACCCTATTCTTTTTCTAGTTTTTAAAGAATCACTGATAGTATCAAGATTGTCAATTTTTACTTCCCCCCCATCTTGAGGAATAAACGAAGTAATTATTTTTAGAGCTGTGGTCTTACCAGCTCCATTGGGACCTAGAAATCCTAAAATCTCTCCCCTTTTTACTGAAAAGCTAATTTCATCTAAAGCCTTAGTAGAACCAAAGCTTTTTGATATTTTTTTTACTTCAATCATAATTTGTAATTTTTAGTAAAAAACTCACCTTGTAAAATAATACAAAGTGATAAGAGTTAATTATTTATTAATATCTTATTATAATACAAAATATTTAATTTATGTCAATGAAGGCCATTATTTAACTCTGGGAAATTTACCTAAAGTTGCCTCACGTATAATAATATCATCACCTCTCTGAATTTTTAAACCAATTACGTCTCCAGGATTATATCTCTGAATAATGTCTTGTAGATTATTTGCGCTATCAACTTTAACTCCATTAACTTCAAAAACTATATCACCTTCCTCTAACCCTGCTTCAAAAGCAGGAGAATCAAAAACTATTGCAGGTTTATCCTTGGTCTTACCTTTAACTAAAAGGGCTCCGTCATTTCTAGAAAGATTATTTTCTTTAGCAATCTCAGAATTTATTATTGAAAATCTAACACCTAAATAAGGTCTTAGAATTAAATTGTTCTTCTTAACGCTTTCAATTACCGGGATAACTTTGTTTACTGGGATAGCAAACCCTATACTTCCACCCTCACTATCAATAGCTACATTTACACCCACAACTTTTCCACCTAAATCAATTAAGGGACCGCCAGAATTTCCAAGGTTAATCTCAGCGTCTGTCTGAATAATATTACTTAAATTTTCAACCATACCACCGGGACCACTGGCCACAAAATTTCTTCCTAAACCGCTAACTATACCCTTGGTTACTGAATTATGATATTTACCGAGAGCATTTCCAATAGCGACAACCGTGGCTCCTACTTCCAAATCATCACTATTTCCTAGCTCAACAAAAGGAAGAT
>CAZJRJ010000082.1:0-4944 GCA_964548635.1 uncultured Gammaproteobacteria bacterium
ACGGGGCCAGTGTTGCAACTGCAAAACAGGTAGTTGACAGAGAGGATTTTGAAAAAACGGTAGAAGAATATTTCGCCTCTTTATTTGAAGTAGTGCCTCCTGGTTTAAAAAGTGATATTTCCAAGGCGATGGGGGCTGTTAATTTAGTTGTTTCAACTGATCATATCGTAGGAGATCTTTCTGGAGGGCAACAGGCGCGTTTACTTTTAGCAAGTGCTCTAATTCAAAAATCAGATGTCTTACTTTTAGATGAGCCTACTAACAATCTGGATAAAGCCGGAATTGATCATTTGGTAGAATTTTTAGTGATGTATGAAAAAACCGTGATAGTAATTTCCCATGATGCTGATTTCCTAAATTGTTTTACAGAGGGAGTTTTGTATTTAGATTTTTTTACAAAAAAAATAGAAAATTATGTTGGGGATTATTATTCAGTAGTTGAGGAAATTGAAGCAAGGATAGAAAGAGAACGTAAAAAAAATTCACAATTAGAAAAGCTTATAAAAGATCGTAAAGAAAAAGTTAATTTTTTTGCTCACAAGGGAGGCAAGATGAGAAAATTAGCAAAAAAAATGAGTGATCAGACTGTTGAGCTAGAAGATAATAAAGTTGATGTAAGAAGGGAAGATCAGGCTATTAGAGAATTTACAATTCCAAATCAAGATATATTCGGAGACATAGTCACTATTAAAAAAGTAAAAGTTATTAAAAACCATGAACCAGTTGAGAAAGAAGTTAATAAAGTTTTAAAAAGGGATTCTCGATTATTAATTTCTGGACCAAATGGAATTGGAAAAAGCACGCTATTACGCACTTTGGTTAATGATAAAAACGAGAGCGCAGAAATAATGGATGGGGTAAGAGTAGGTTATTATAGCCAGGATTTTTCTTCCCTTGACTATGATCAGACTGTCTTTGATTCTTTGGAAAGCATTTTGGCCAATAATATTGATACGCAGGACATGAGGTCTGTAGCTGCTGGTTTTTTGATAACAGGGGATTTGATGAATCATAAAGTTTCATATCTTTCTGAGGGGCAAAAAGGATTATTGTCTTTTGCTAGATTGGTTTTAATGCAACCAGGGCTTTTAGTGCTTGACGAACCAACTAATCACATTAATTTCCGCCATATTCCAATTATTGCTAAGGCAATAAATGAATACAAGGGCACAATGATATTAATAAGTCATATGTCTGAATTTGCCCAAGAAATTAGGGTTGATGATTATTTAGATTTAAGTAAGTTGTAAATAAATGTATTATCTTTATATAGTAGAATGTGTTGATAAAACTTTATACACTGGCATTACCACCGACTTAAAACGTAGAGTTCTTGAACATAATGAAGACGATAAATTAGGCGCAAAATATACTCATTCCCGTCGTCCGGTGAAACTGGTTTTCTTTAAGAAATTTAAAAGTAGGTCAATCGCCTCTAGGGAAGAATTGGCAACAAAAAAATTAAAAAGATCTAAAAAATTAGAGTTAATTAAAAAGATCTAAAAAAATATTAAGATTGATTCTCTATAAAAATACATCAACAGACATTGATGTATTTTTATTTTTCTGATAAGATTGATTATATGAAAAATAAATGTTGTAAAAATAATTCAAGTGCCCAAAAAGATATTAAAAATTTAAAGAAGGACTTTGAGATTTTAAATAATGAAAATCGTTTACGGATTCTATGCTTACTCAAGGGCTGTGCTGAATTATGCGTTTGTGATATTTATGATGCGCTTGATTTACCGCAGAATCTCACGTCTTACCATCTTGGCAAGCTCAGGGAGTCTGGTTTTATAGAGTCTAGAAAAGAAGGAGTTAAGGTAATTTATTCTCAAAATTATAAAAGAATTTAAAAATTTAAAAATATTATAAATAATTTAATAAATAAATAAAATTATGATTATTCAAGTTTTTGGTTCGGGTTGTCCAACCTGCAAAAAATTATTAGAAACTACTAAAAAAGTAGTTGAAGATTTAAAAATTAAGGCAGATGTAGAATATGTAACTGATCTGTCTAAAATGATTGAAATGGGTGTGATGTCTAGTCCGGCCTTAGCAATTGATGGCAAAGTTGTTTTAACAGGAGGGGGAAGAGGTGAAGATGAAATAAGAGAAGCAATATGTAGCCAGGAGAGCGAGAAAAATGAACTGGGCTGTTCTTGTAAGCACTGTTGTTAATAATTAAATAAATACATGGATATATTTTACCCTTTGGAATTATTTTCCAAATGGATCACATATGATATTTTCTCAATATCTAATGCGCATCTATCTAGTGCTTTGGATTTTTTTATTTACGATTCATTAAAAATACTCTTACTCATCATAGTGATCACTCATTTTATGAGCTTGCTCAGGTTTTATTTGCCAGTTGAAAAGTTGAGGGATTTTTTGGTGAGTCACAAAATGTTTGGTTTAGATTATTTTTTAGCTTCTATTTTTGGGGCCCTAACTCCTTTTTGTTCTTGTTCTTCTATTCCTCTGTTTGTAGGTTTTATGGAGGCACGCATTCCTCTGGGAGTAACTTTTGCCTTTTTAATTACTTCGCCTCTTATTAATGAAATAGCAATCGGTCTTTTTATTGGACTGTTTGGAATAAAAATTACAGCTACTTATATTGTGGCTGGTATTTTGATCGGTATGATTGGCGGATTTATTATTGGTCGTCTAAAAATGGAAAAATATGTCGCTGATTTTATTTGGGACATTAAAGCCCAGAAAATTTCTCAAAAGGATGCCAAAAAATTACCTTGGAAAAAAGTTTATAAAATAATTTCACGTGAAGCCTGGGGTATTACAAAAAAAATAACACTTTACGTGTTGGCTGGCGTGGCAGTTGGGGGACTTATTCACGGATATGTGCCAGAAGGATTTTTTGAAGTGTATTTAGAAAAAGCCGGGATTTTAGGCGTTCCCTTGGCTGTAATTTTGGCTGTACCGCTTTATTCTAACGCTAGTGGCGTTATTCCGATTATCCAGTCGTTAATTACTAAGGGCATACCGATTGGAACTGGTTTGGCTTTTATGATGGCTGTTATAGGACTTTCCTTGCCAGAGGCCATGATCTTGAAAAAAGTTTTGAAATGGCAACTATTAGTTTCGTTTTTTGGGATAGTTGCGCTTGGCATAATGGTGATTGGGTATTTATTTAATATAATTTTATAAGTGTTTTTAATAATACAAGATTTTTTTGTATAAAAAATTATTAGTATAGAGAAATTAATTATTTTATCATTTAACTAATGTTTGTAATATATTCTAATTTAAAAATTATGGAAAATAAAAAAATATTAAATATCTCCTTATTATTATTGACTGTGTTAATATTGTCTGGTTGTAGTCAGCAAACCTCAGCGGTTAAGAGCAATAATCAAACAGTACAAAAAAGTGAAGCAGGTGCAAAAACAAAAGTAAATTATGGTGAAATGTCTATTGCTCCCGATACGGTTAAAAAAATACAGATATTTATGTTTCATGCAACACAGCGTTGCTCCACTTGTAACGCTATTGGGAGATTAACCGGAGAAACGGTTAATGAAAGATTTCAGGATGAGCTCAAATCAGGAAAAATTGAATTTAGAGAAATAAATATTGATTTACCTGAAAATAAAGAACTGGCTAAAAAATTCCGAGCTAGCGGTTCGTCTCTTTTTATTAATACTATTACTGATAAAGAAGATTATATTTCCGAAGATGCTAAAGTTTGGAGATTAACAGGTAATCCAACTGTATTTAAGGATTATCTACAAACAAAGATTAATACCTTGCTGGGTAAATAAAATTATGGAATTTATTAATATTCTAATTGACAATTACAATATCCCTCTATTAACAGCATTCTTGCTTGGAATTTTAACATCCATTAGTCCTTGTCCTTTGGCCACTAATATTACAGCGATTGCTTATATTTCAAGGGAGTTAAAGACTGTCAAAAATACTTTATTTAATGGCTTGTTTTATACTTTAGGAAGAGGAATTAGTTATACTCTTTTAGCAACGTTAATATATTTTGGTATTTCCAGTTTTTCAATTTCTAGTATTTTTGAGGGTTGGGGTGATAAAGTTATTGGCCCCATCCTTATTGTTATTAGCCTGATAATGTTTGGAGTTATCAATATTAATATTGGTGCTAAGAGTGAAAAAATAGAAAAACTAAAAGAATGGTTGTCTAAAAAAGGGTATGTTGGTTCACTGTTGTTGGGTATAATGTTTGCTCTAGCTTTTTGTCCTTATAGCGGGGTTTTATTTTTTGCTGTATTAATGCCATTGGTTTTGAGTTCAGCAGAAAGTCTTTTATTACCCCCCTTATTTGCTCTAGGGACTGGGTTGCCAGTAATTATTTTTTCTTTTCTTATTGCTTTTTCATTAAAAAAAGTTAGTAAAGCATTTCAAGTTGTCCAAAAAGTTGAAAAGATAATGAGATATATAGTTGCCTTAGTTTTTATGGCAACAGGATTATATTATTCTTATATTTTAACTATATTTTTAATACAGAGGTTTTAATTAATTATTCAATCCAGGTACAGATAAACAAAAAAAAGACTGATATTGCCCCTGTCTTTTTTTTGTTTTCCATTGTAGCTTTTTCTGCTAATATATAGGTATGCAGAAATGTTTTTTTTATAAAAGTTTGGACGAAAAAAAAGTTCAGTGTGGGGCTTGTCATCATTTTTGTTTAATCAATCAAGGTGGGGTTGGTATTTGTGGTGTTAGGCAAAATTTAGAAGGTAAACTATATTCCCTTGTCTATGGAAAATCTATCGCCCTAAATATAGATCCAATTGAAAAAAAACCGATTTATCATTTTTTACCAGGGTCTAAAACTTTTTCCCTGGGTACGCTTGGTTGTAATTTTACTTGTTTTAATTGTCAAAATCATGAAATTTCTCAGATTTACGATTTTAAAGGAAATTTGGATAAATATAGCAAGGTAAATTG
>CAZJRJ010000083.1:0-4758 GCA_964548635.1 uncultured Gammaproteobacteria bacterium
CTAGTGAAAAAAGACTCGGCTAGCGCAGTACGGCTTGTTAATAAATTGGTAGATGAAGGGGTTGATTTAAAAGCTTTTGTCGGTGATTTAATTGAGGTATTAAGAAAAATTTTAATAAGTAAAGTCAATCCAGGGCTAGAGGAAAGCTTAGGGCTAGAACTAGGAGAAAGCCTGGAGATGAAGATAAATAATGTTTCATCTCAAATAACTATTAATCAATTAATAATATTTCTAAACAAATTTTTAATAACCAGAAACGCTGTAAGTAGTAGTTTTATAATCCAACTTCCCTTAGAACTGGCAGCCCTTGAGCTTTGTCTTGAAGGAGGAGGTAGTGTTGGTGTAGTAAGATCTGATAGCATTGGAAATAAGGAGGAAAAGAAAGAGGTTGAAGTAAAAGATAGTAATAAAAATAGTTTAACAAACGAGAGTACTAAGATAGATTATATTTTATCTAAATGGGGAGAAGTCTTAGCTAAGGTAAAAACGCAGAATCATTCTTTATCGTTTATACTTAAAGCCTGCAAGCCTCTTAAAATTAATGAAGATGGTAAACTTTGTCTTAGTTTTAAGTATAAATTTCACAAAGAAAGGCTAGATGATGGTAATATCAGAAAATTAGTTGAAAAAACTTTAAACGAAGTATTTGGACGAGATTTGTCCATAGAAACTAATGTAGATGAAAAAATAGAAATAAATAACAATGATAATAAAATTGAGGACAAGAAAGAAGATGATATTTCCGCTAATTTAGAAAAAGAGGAGAAAGAAGAAGGTGGTGAGGTAATAGATAATATTTTAAGAACCTTTAAAGGTAAGATAGTAAATTAAATGAATAATTCAGATAATAAAAAATTAAAAGTTGGTCTAGCCTTGGGTGGGGGTGGTGCCAGGGGCTTAGCTCATGTTGGAGTTTTAAAAGTTTTGGAAAAGGAAGGAATAAAAATTGATTATTTAGCTGGTGTTAGTATGGGCGCTTTTATAGGCGCCTGTTATGCTATAGGCTTAACTGTTGGGGAAATGGAAGAGGAGGCAAGCACTTTTAATAGAAGAAAAGCTATGAAAAAAATGTTTGATTTAGCTAATCCAAAAAGGTCTTTTTTAAAAGGGAAAAAGGCAGAGAAGTATATAAATGAATTTTTAGAGAAAAAATATTTTAAAAATACTAAAATTCCAATATGTATAACTGCCACCGACTTAGCTAATGGAAAAGAAGTTTTTATAAAAGAAGGTAATTTGGCTCGTGCGGTTAGAGCCAGTGTTAGTGTGCCCGGAATTTTCCCCCCAGTTAAAATAGGGGATAGGTATTTAGTAGACGGAGGAGTTGTAAATTGTACGCCGGTTAATGTTTTAGAAGAAGTTGGTATGGATGTTATTATTGCGGTGGATTTAATTATCAAGAGAAAAGTAAAGTTTGATAAAGCTCCTAGCATGATGGCTAGCTTGATCCAATCTTATGAGATAATTAGGAGTCAAGTAGCTAAAAATAATGTAATTAGTAATAAAAATGTTATTTTAATAAAGCCAGAATTAAGGGGAACTATTGACAGCTTTAAATTTTATGATATAGATAAATTTATTAGATCAGGAGAAAAAGCAGCCGAAGAAGCTTTACCTGAGATTAGGAAAAAATTAGGTTTATAATATTTCGGGGATCGTCTAATGGTAGGACAGCGGGTTCTGGTCCCGTAAATCAGGGTTCGAATCCTTGTCCCCGAGCAAAATAACAAAAAACACAGGTTTGTCCTGTGTTTTTTGTTATTTTGTTTGGTGATAAATAGATTCAAATTCTCAAAAAACTATTTTGAAAAAGATAAATTTTGTTATTCAATTAAATTAATAGAAAGCAACTTTCGTAGTTAATTATGTTTGGCCTACCAGTAGTCTCTCGAGAGAGGACTACGGGTTTTTTTTGTTATCCTAAAACATTGTAGTCCCTATCGGAGACTACAATGAGGCCAATAAAAAGAGTGTCGTTGGTGTAAAAAATTAAAAGAGTAAATTGATTTTAGTTCGAACATCGTTTTTTTTTCTGTATATTTTAAATATAATAAAAAAAGAGCCGACTTGGTTGAGTCGGCTCAGTACTTCTTAAAATACTCCTTTTTTAAACGATTTGTTTGGTAATTGCCAAGGCGGATTCCTTAATGTTGTCCGCTTTGTAAATTGCAGATCCGACAATGGCATGCCAGTTGTCGCCAGCGATTTGACCGCATTCGGAAATATCGCCTTTTTGGGTTATAAAACCAGGTGCGGAAAGCGTGTAATTACCTTCGCCAAGTTCTTCAATCAAAATTCCTCGGAGTTTTTTAACCCAGTCAAGTTTGTTTCCGGGAACAACAAAATGGTTGACTCCGAGTTGGCAGGCGAGGCGAAAAATTCTTTCGGGGGCATCATCGGCGATATAACCGCCTTCACTAACTATGAACTTGGGATGGGTCATAATTCCACCGGTCATAACTTGAAGTCCAACGTCAAAACAGGCCTTGGTCCATTCAATTTGTGTTTCTGGTCCGGCAAACGGGAAAAGAATAACGACGCTGACACCAGCTTCTTTTAAATCTTGAGCAAATGCTTTGCCCATGGCGGGAATATCGTTACCAGCTTTTTGGTGGTCATAGATAATAACCGCATTTGGATCATAGGCGGATTGAATGGTGCTTACGGCTGTCATAAGATTTTTGAAAGCCAGGCGAAATCCGATTTTAAATCCTCCGATTCCTGGAACACCCTTAAGTTCGCTCGCCAGTTTTTTTAACTGATCAAAATTAGCGACATCGGCTGCAACAATTACACTTTTTCTTGTTTTAATGATCGGCTCCATGTAAAATTCTCCTTTTTGTGGGGGTTATGGTTTCTGAACGATAAATTCATGTTTATATTAATATATGAATATGTAAAAGTCAATCGCATGTTTTTTTTGATTTAAAGCTAATTTTACATATAATTTAACAACAAGTAATATTATTGAATGGAAATAGTATTTTTTATTTTATATAACAATTTATTTAAGTAGAGATAGGTTTAAATTTCTAAGCTCAAACACAAAAATGCGTTAAATTTAGTGTGTTTTTGTGTTATAACCTAACGAGAAATAAAACCCTTATATTTTTATGTTGATTTCTAAAGTAGGCAATGATAAGATTGTGTTAAACATAATTTAAATAAAAAAAATTAATTATGGTTGATTTAAAAAAGCTACAAAAAGAAATACACAAAAACAAGATTGATAAAAAATTCAATGTTACAGATGTTGCCATGGAATTTCTTCTTACTCATGAAGAACTATCGGAAGCCTATAATGCTTATCATAAAAAATTACCAGACGTTGGCGAGGAATTAGCAGATGTTGCTATATATTTATTGGGTTTATCTGAAATATTGAACATTGATTTAGAAAATGAAATATTAAAAAAAGTTGAAAAAAATAAAAATAGGGTTTATAAGCGGTTTAACGGAGTTAATGTTAGAGTAAAGAATTAATGAGGTTTATTGTAAATTTATATTTTTGATTTAGTTAATAATAGTTTTAGTTTAAATATCGTCCACGACCCCGGGCAAATGTCAAAAATACCTATTTTATAGGTATTTTTGTGTATATTTTAATTCGAATCCTGGTTGGGTAATAATTCTAATTATGTCATAATTTGGATATTATTAATAAAGTCAGTGAAAAAATAAAAAATAGGTTATTTATTATTTATATATTTTAGTTATGTTTTCAAAAAAAATTATAAAAAAGAATAGTTGGCTTTTTGTTGCCAGTTTAATTATAAGTTTAATTTTATCTTCCACACGAAAAGGTGTTGACGCTACACTCTTTAATTTGGTGCCTGCTATATTTGTTTTGTTTTTATTACTGCCCCTAGTAAGCGGAATTATATTAGTATTAATTCAAAATAAAAATAGGAGTTACGAATTTCTTCCGAATTTATTAATTGGATCCTGTTTGAATAACGCTATTATTATTTTGGTTGTAAGTTTAACTGAATATTTCCGTCACGGGTATGCTTATCGCCAGTTCATCGATATTTTTGCAATGGCGCAGTTATTCCTACCTTTATTCGCTATATCTGTTTTTGGTGGTTTGATCGGCCTTGTTATCAGGGGCACTTCAGAGCAAATCAAAAAAAATCCCGACTCAAAAATAACTTTGGTTTTTAAGAAAATATTTGGAGGAATATTTTTAAGCATCGGGGCAATAGGGTTGTCCGTAGTTGCTGCGGTTTTTTTGGTATTAGCGTTTCATCCTTCCAGTTCTTGGCTTAACATGGTAATGGTAGATTTTAAACTTATGGAAGTAATAGGATCTACCCCTTATTATTTATTGCTTTTGTCGGCCCTGTCTATTGTTTTAATTCCTTTGATTTTCATTATAATTCTGGGTTTAATGCAGTTATTTCCTGAAAAGAAATTTTTTAATAAAAAATTATTTTCTTGCTTGGTTATATATTTTTTTATCTGGTTGGTGATGTTTTTACTTCTATCTTTTTATACAAAATCTAAATTTGAATTAAAAAAGGCAGAAATGAAAAAAAATAAGATAGAAAGACATTTCGATATTAATAATTTTGATAATATTCAGGTATCACGCTTTGTTAAATACGATGAAATAATGATTAAACAGGGTGACCAATTTAGTATTATCGCAAAGGGGAGTGAGTTTGACCAAATAGGTTTGGAGTTTGAAAAAATAAATGATGATATATTGTTTATAAAAAGGTCGGAATTTGAAACATATTATAATACTGATACCTG
>CAZJRJ010000084.1:0-4733 GCA_964548635.1 uncultured Gammaproteobacteria bacterium
CTAGAATAGAGCAAGGTAGAATGGAATACAATCTAGAAGAACTAGATCTCTATGATCTAGCCCGAGGAGTAGTAGAGGAACAACAACCAACTGCTAACAAAAAGAAAATAAAACTAACTATAGTTTCAGATAAATACAAAAAGTACCCAGCTAAAGTTGATCACAGTAAAGTTAGACAAGTAATAAACAACTTCGTAGATAATGCTGTTAAATATACACCTAAAGGAAAAGTAGAGGTAAGAGTTTCTAGAAGAAGAGGAAGAGTATTGATCGCTATTAAAGATTCTGGTATAGGAATGAGCAAAGAAACCATAGGAAAGCTATTTCAAAGATACAGCCGAGCCGAAGACACCCAGGGAATATCAGGAACAGGACTGGGTCTATACATTGCCCGCAAGATGATAGAGGCTCAAGATGGACAAGCCTGGGCAGAATCAAAGGGGGAAAACAGAGGTTCTACCTTTTATATACAATTGCCTTTATTTAAGAATAAAAAATAATTAAAATTTTAATATGTTTGAAATCAATATTTTGGCAGCAGCTTTTCTATTCGCTTTTCTTATAGTTTTAATCCAAGCTTTTACCACTTTGGCTTATACTTACAAAACTAAAATAGGAAAAGACTGGTTTGTGGTAAGTCTTTTGATTAATTTGTGGGTTCTTGTGGCCTGGAAAGCAAGTGCGTTTCCTGATAGCTTAGGTTTAACTTGTTTTATTATTTATAATTTAACTATAGTTTTAATCCCTACTTTTTATTTCAAATTTTTATTAGGGTTTTTAGATTTAACAAAGGTTAAAAAGACAGCCTTTCGCGTTGTTTATTCAGCCTCTTTTATTTTACTTCTCCTTAATCTGCTCTATATAAGCAAGCAGAGAATTATTCGCTCTTTTTATCCTTTGAATAGTTGGGGGCATTTGGATATTATACAAATTTTATCAATATCATTCTTTTCTTATATCTTTTTATATTCGTTCTATTTAATGATTATAGATTATAATAATCACCATGATATAAAGAAAAGAATTATAAAATATATTTTTCTGGGGGCTTTTTTGGGATTTTTAGGAGGGGCAATGGTTTATTTTCCAGTTATAAATCAGTATGCCTCTTTCGGTGTTTTTTTAATAATTATAGCAGTCCTGATTCATACATATGTTTTAATAAAACATCCCTTGGCTGGAATTAGAGAGATGATGAGCTATGTATACATATATTTATTTATAGCCTGTTTTTTGTATCTTGCTCATCAAATTATGATTTTTATAGGTGAGAGTTATTTGGGCGGAGTTTTAAGTTCCAAGTCTTTAAGTTTAGGAGTAATTGAGAGTATTATTTTTTCTATTGTTTTACTTTCTTTCTTAAAGTCAGTTAGAAAGAGTAGTGATGTGCTCTTTTATAAAGGCAGAAAACCAGGAGATGCTATTAAAGATTTAGCTATTAAGATTAATAAAGAAGTTGATTTTGAATCTCTGCTTAGAATTATAAAAAAAGAATTTAAAAATATCATTGGCGCAGAAGATGTTAAAGTTATAATTTTGGAAACTTCAGGGAATAATAAAATTTTAAAGGAGTATTCCTCTGTGGGAATTGGTTATCCTCCTAATAGTCAAATTTTTAAGATTAAAAATTTAGTTGTTAACAAAGATATTAAAGAAAAAACTAATGTGAGAAAAGAAATGGATAAATATGGATTTAAGATAGCCGTCCCCTTGCTTTTAGAAGACAAATTGAGAGGACTTATTTTCTTAAGTGAAAAACACATGGGCTACAAATATAATGAAGAAGATTTAAATTTTTTAAGGATTGTGGGCTCTCATTCTGCTATTGCTATTCATAATGCCCTGCTTTGCGAACAATTAGGGGAGTGTAATTTAGAACTAGAAGAAGATCTTAGGGAGAAAATAGGGGGTATTAAAGAAAAGAACGAGAGGCTTAAAAGAGTTTTAAAATCTCAAAGTCAATTTTTGGATATAGCCTCGCATCAACTAAGGACTCCAATGTCGGTGATTAAAGGAATGCTTAGTATGATACAGGAAAAAAGACTCTCACAAAAAAAGAAGGACGAATTCCTAGTTTCTATTAACCAGAACGCGCTTCGTTTAGAGGATATTATAGAGACTATTTTGACTGCATCAGAACTTGATAGTGGAAGTTTTGGTTTTGAATTAGAGCCAGTTCAGCTTAAGCCACTACTTCTTGCTATTGAAAAGAAAGAAAAGGCAAGGGCTAAGAAAAAGGATATTAAATTTAAATTAGAAATGCCGAAAAAATACTTATTACCGGTTTTGTCCAATGAAACTTATTTAAAACAGATAATAGATAGTTTAGTTGATAATGCTTTTCAATATACGCAAGAGGGAGAAATTACTATTAAATTAACCCCCTATAAAAATAAAGTTGAAATAGACGTGATTGATACTGGTATTGGAATTCCTGATAAAGAAAAAAATAAAATATTTGATAAGTTTGCTCGTTGTAGGAATGCTATTGATACTTATGGAAACGGTTCAGGACTTGGCCTCTATGTGGCTAAAAAAATTATAGATGAATATCACAGGGACGCTAAAATTTTTGTTAAAAAGAGCGTGCTAGGAAAAGGAAGTGTTTTTTCTATAAGGTTACCTATAGTTAAAAATGGTTAGTTTTAAAATTTGATTTTTTTGTCTCTATGGGCTATAATTAAGAGGTTGGTAGTATATTTTGATTGAATTTACAAATTAATTTTTATAAAATTATGAAAGTTAGAATGCTAGGTACAAAAATAGATTTAACCACAGAATTAAAAGATTATATTCAGGAAAAAATGGATATGTTGGAAAAATATTTGGGTGATATCAAAGCAACTAACTGCGATGTGGAAGTCGCTTTAGTTAAAGGAAAAGCCAAGCACGGCAAGGTATATAGAGCAGAAGTAAATTTAGAATTGCCAGGAAGTCTCTTGAGGGTAGAAAAGGAAGAAGAATCTTTATACAAAGCTATAGATAAAGTTAAAGATCATTTAGTTAGGTCGATAAAAAGATATAAAGAGAAAAAATAGTTTGAAGTATAATAATTTTATAGAGCCTTCCTTTAGGCTCTTTTTATATGTTGTGAATTTATGGCTTGACTTAATTAGTTGCTATAATTACTATAGGTATAATCGCATAATTTAAGGAATAAAATAGATATGAAAATATTAAATAAAATATTAGGTGATCCTAATGACAAAATAATAAAATCATTACAACCAGTAGTTGATAAAATTAATGACTGGGAAGATACTATATCTAAGTTGAGTGACGAGGAATTGAAGGGTATGACTGCTAGATTTAGGAAGAGGCTAGGGGTTGACTCTAGTGATAAAGAAATTAAGGATATTGATAAAAAGTTAGAAGAAATACTTCCAGAAGCTTTTGCCGTAGTTAGGGAGGTTTCTAAAAGGACTGTTGGAATGAGACATTTTGATGTCCAGCTTTTAGGTGGAATAATCCTTTTTCAAGGTAAAATAACTGAGATGAAGACTGGTGAAGGCAAAACTTTGGTTGCTACCTTGCCTCTTTATTTGAGAGCGTTAACCGGTAAAGGTGTTCAACTAGTTACGGTTAATGATTATTTAGCTCGGGTTGGTTCAGGCTGGATGTCTAAGATCTATGATTTTTTAGGTTTGAGCCTTGGAGTTATAGCCAGCGAAGTGTCTTACGTTTATGATACTAGCTTTGTAGATGATTCTCAGTATGACAAAAGATTGCAACATTTAAAACAGGTAAATAGAAAAGAAGCTTATCAGTGTGACATAATTTATGGTACTAATAATGAATTTGGCTTTGATTATTTAAGAGATAATATGGCTCCTAGTTTGGATAGTCAGGTTCAAAGAGGTTTAACCTATGCCATAATTGATGAAATTGATTCTATTTTAATTGATGAGGCTAGAACCCCTCTTATAATAAGCGCTCCGGCTGAAAAATCTACAGATAGATATTATAAGTTTTCTGAATTGGTTGAAAGACTCGAGGAAGATAAAGATTATAATGTTGATGAAAAAATGAGAACAGTTACTCTGACTGAACAGGGGATCTCTAGAATGGAAGGATGGCTTGGCATGGGAAATATTTATGTAGAAAAGGGAATCCGTGAAGTTCATCACATTGAACAAGCTTTGAAGGCCAATGTTCTTTTTAGAAAAGAAAAAGACTATGTGGTTAAAGAAGGAGAAGTTATTATTGTTGATGAATTTACCGGTAGATTGATGCCAGGAAGACGTTATAGCGAAGGACTTCACCAGGCTATAGAAGCCAAGGAAGGCGTAGATATAAAGAGAGAGTCGCAGACTTTGGCAGCTATTACTTTTCAAAATTATTTTAGAATGTATGAAAAGATATCAGGAATGACTGGTACGGCTATTACTGAGGCAGAGGAGTTTGCTAAAATTTATGAACTAGAAACTGTTATTATTCCGACTCATAGGCCTATGGTTAGACAAGATCGCAATGATTTAATTTTTAGAACTGAAGAAGGTAAATTTAAAGCTGTAATAGAGGACGTAAAAGAGAAAAATAAAAAAGGCCAACCAGTTTTAATTGGAACCGCCTCTATTGAGAAAAACGAATTATTAGCTGATATGATGCAGAGGGAAGGCTTGGACCCTCAAGTTTTGAATGCTAAAAATCATGAAAAAGAAGCAGAGATAATATCCCAGGCCGGAAAAAAGGGTGCTATAACCATTGCCACCAATATGGCTGGACGTGGTGTT
>CAZJRJ010000085.1:0-4614 GCA_964548635.1 uncultured Gammaproteobacteria bacterium
TATTTGTTCCAGAAACAGCAGCAATAGCAGTGAAAGTGTCAGACATCTCACACGCAAGTTTATGTGATAACATGCCTCCATTAGACATACCAGTTGCAAAAATTTTATCAATATTAACTTTATTTTTTAGGTCCTCAATTATTAACTTAACAAAACCAATGTCATCACTGTTGCTTGTAACAGCGTATGCGCAACAATTTCCGGCGTTCCATGTAGCAAATTTGCCGGAGTTAAATCTACTCGCACCATTAGGAAATGCAACAATAAATTCTTCTATTTCGGATTTTTCAACCCAGCCATAATAATCTCTCATAACCTCGGCAGTACCCATTCCTCCGTGAAAAGCTAAAATTAAAGGAGTTGATTTGTTTTTATTATAATTTTTAGGGATATGGAGAATATATTTTCTTGTTACTCCACTGACCAGTAATGATAAATTGTAATTTCCTGGATTATATTGTACGTTTTGCGTTATGTGTCCTGGCTCTGTTGGTTGCGTTTGATTTACTCTTCTTTTTCCGCAACCAGTTATAAAAATTAAACTAATAAGAAACAATAAACACAATATCGTTGTTTTTTTCATAAATAAAATATAAAGCAATTAATTTAATTTTTCTTGTAATGGTTTTATGAGGTTGAGAAAATTTTCCATATTTTCTTCGCTGATTGACTTGCTGGCTGGGAGTTCTTCTTTTAGTGGATTTATTTTAGAGCCATTTTTAATCATTTCAAAATGAAGATGTGGTCCGGTTGAGAGGCCAGTTGACCCGATGTAGCCGATGGTCTGGCCTTGTTCTACTTTTTGTCCTGGAGACACTATAATTTTTGATTGATGAGCATAGCGAGTAGTATAGGTGGAATTATGTCTTATGGTAGTTAAGTTGCCATAACCGGATGAATTCCAGCCCGCTGAAGTTACAATTCCATCCCCAACTGATCTAATAGGAGCGCCAAAATCAGCTGCATAATCAATCGCCATATGAGTGCTTGTGAACATTTTAAATTTAGCTAAATATCTAGGTCCTTGAGTATAGCCGGAAGAAATATATTTATAGGAAACGGGCGCCTTTAAGAATATTTTTTGAGCTGATTCACCTTTTTCATTAAAGTAGCTTTGGTTTTCTTCTGATTCTTCGTAATAATAAATCTCGTATTTTTTGTCTCCACTCGTGTATTGAGCTGCTAAAATTTCCCCTGGCATTACGTATTCTCCATTAAGATATCTTTTTTCGTAAAATATTTTAAAAGAGTCGCCTTTTTGCGTTTCCATTCCGAAGTCAATGGTCCATTGGAAAGCGTCTGCTAGTTTAATAATTGTCTCATCATCAAGTCCATTATTTATAGCAGCTTCATACATAGAAGTTTCAATTGTTCCGTTGTCTAGAGTTTCTCTTACTTCATAGGGAATCTTCTCTACATCGATATTCCACTTAGGGCTTGAAGTACTTGTGTCTGTCTGCTTGTTTTTTTCTACTATTAATTCTTCTTCACTATTAATCTTGTATTTTAATTTTTGTAAAATATTATCTTTGTCAAAGTAAAGATCTAGAAAGCGACCCGCTCTTATTTGGGAGAGGTCATATTTGTCCTTGCTTTCTTCATATATCTCTATGGCTTCAGAATATGCCACTCCAGCTTCTTCCATTAACTCACAATAAACCTTTCCTGCTTCAACTTCGATTTTTTTATTTACTAGTCTATTTTTTTCTTCAATTCGTTTCTCTACAGTGTTTGTACCTTTATTTTCTTCAGGAAAGGCCTTTGTATCTGGTTTATTATAAAAAAAGACAGCAGATATTACAATAAAAAAAACGATTATAATCGCAAATATTAAGTAAAATAATTTTTTATTCATAAAGTATAGTTTGAATATTTATTATTATAATTGATTAATCGAATGAATTCAACTAAATTTGTCAAATTTAGCTTCTTGTGTTATAATTAAATTTATTTTTAAATAGTTTTCATAAGTTTAAATGCATAAAAATAAAAAAATAGATTTTATGAAAGCTTATCATAACCTAGAGGAAAATCTAGGGGAGATTAGTTTTTCAAAAAAAAGAAAGAAAAGGGAAAAAACTATTTTTTTCTTAAGATTTTTTACTTACTCAATGTTTACTGTTTTGGCCGTATTGGTTGTGCTTGGTTTTTATGCTTTTTTAAATATTGGGTCTGTTTATGGGGAGGCTATGGAAGGGAAGGACTATATCAACCAATCCTTAGGTCTTATAAAAGAAAGAAAATTCATTCAGGCAGATGTGTATGCCAAAAAGGCTATAGATAATTTTAAGGGTGTGGAAGTAAGTTCAAGAGAATGGCAGGATAATTTTTTTATAAAAAGATCTCCGGTTTTAAGCGATCAAATTAGAGAATTAAACACTTTGTCAGAATCAGCTTTTATTTTAAGTAATAGTCTCGGAAAAATAACAGCAATAGGTGTTGATTTAGAAAAATATCTAAACCAGGATAAAGATTTAAAATTTTCTCAATTTAGTGAAGAAGAAAAAGAAGAAATTTTAAAACTAATATATGAATCTAGGCCTCAATTTAATGGTCTCAAGGCTAATATAAGTTTGGCTTATTTAAAACTGGATAAGATAAAGTTTAGTCCTTTCTTATTTTCCATTCAAGAACGAGTTGATCAAATAAAAGATAAATTAAAAAAGATGGAAGAGTTGTCTGATCAGATGATTAACATATTTTATCTAACTCCTAAGTTGGCCGGATATCCAGAGCAGTCTAATTTTTTAGTTCTATTTCAAAATAGCAATGAACTTCGTCCTACTGGAGGTTTTCTAGGAACCTATGGAATTTTAAAAATTAAAAATGGTGAAATTGTAAAGTTTGATACTCATGATATTTATCATATGGATATGCCGGTAGAGGGAGTTTTGGAAGTTGAGCCACCAGAAGAAATAAAGAAATATTTAAATGATAAATGGTATATGCGTGATGCTAACTGGTCTCCTGACTGGCCTACTTCTGCCCAGAAAATAGAGTGGTTCTATCACGAAGAAGACAAGTTGTTGCCAGAGAAAAACAGAGTAAATGATTTTGAGGGAGATTTCGATGGAATTATAGGAGTGACTCCTGAACTAGTAACCGATTTATTAGCTTTAGTTGGGCCTATTTACATAGATGGTGATGTTTATAGTAAAGATAATTTTTTAGACTTGCTTCAATATGAGGTTCAAAGAGGCTTTGAAGGTGAGAAGCCATCTTGGGAGAGAAAGGAGGTTGTTGGAGAAATTTTAGCTGAAATAAAAACGAAATTTTTTGACTTATCTTTTGATAATTGGCAAAAGATAAAATTAATTTTTGATGAAAACGTGGGTAAGAAGAATTTTTTAATGTATTTAAATAATGATTATTATCAGAGTTTAGTTAATAATTTGAACTGGGCTGGTGAGATTAAGAACGTGGACTCTGATTATTTAATGATAATAGATTCTAATATGGGCGCTCTTAAAACAGACTCAGTTATAGATAGAGGAATTGACTATAAAATAGAAGAGAGTTTAGGTGGTCTTTTTGTAGATTTAAAAATTAAATATTCGCATAGCGGAGAAGTGAATTGGAAAATATCAAAATATAGAGATTATAATCGTATTTTAATTCCCGAGGGCAGTGAATTTATTTCTGTTCAAGGTGAAAATATTTATCTTCCCAATCAAGGTGAGGTAGATATAAAAAGTGATTTAGGCAAAACTTCCATTGGCACTTATTTTGAATTAGAGCCCGGAGAAATAGGCTTTCTTCATTATAAATATAAGTTACCCGACTATTTAGAGGGTCAAATAAAATTAGGTAAATATGAGATATATATACAAAGACAGCCAGGAAGTCAGATAAGTTCTCTAAAAGTTGACATAAGCCTCTTAGATAAGATAAAATCATATAATCCCGTAAGTTTCTATTCTTATCTTAGTGATAGTAAAAAAGAAATAGGATGGGATACTGATTTTTATCAAGATAGGATTTTTCAAATAAGAATAAAATAATTTTATGTTTATTAAGAGAATCGGAATAGATTTAGGTACAACTTATACTTTGGTTCATTTACCCAAGAGAGGCATTGTTATTAATGAGCCTAGTGTGGTGGCGGTTTCAGTGGAAGATAAGAAAGTTTTGGCAGTTGGCAATGAAGCTAAGGACATGTTAGGGAGAACTCCAGACACTATAATCGCAATTAAACCTCTTAAGGATGGTGTTATTGCTGATTATCATACTACTGAGGCAATGTTAAGGTATTTTATTAATAAAACTTTAGGTAGTTTTAGAATATTTAGACCTGAGGTTATGGTGGCAGTTCCGGCTGGTATTTCTTCTACTGAGAGAAGGGCAGTAATTGAAGCTACTATAGCAGCTGGGGCTAAAGCAGCTTATATTATTAAAGAACCTATTGCGGCCGCTATTGGATCTGATATACCAATCGGTTCTGCTTCTGGTCATATGATTATTGATATTGGAGGTGGAACTGCTGAGGTGGCGATTATATCTCTTGGCGGAATAGTTGCTTCTACTTCAGTTAGGGTTGGCGGCAATAAATTTGATGCTGCTATTTTAGAGCATATTAGACGAAAATATAATTTAGCAGTAGGAGAAAAGACGGCC
>CAZJRJ010000086.1:0-4512 GCA_964548635.1 uncultured Gammaproteobacteria bacterium
ATGCAAGTTAAAAGATAAAAAATTATTAGAAAAAAATAAAATAGAAGATAAGATATATTTGAGGGCCTATTATCTGGCTTTTAAATCTTTAGCAAGAGGGGTAATAGAAACAGAAATAAAAAAGGAGGGAAGTTTTAATGTCATCAAAGGTTTTTAGCTATTTTGTGGGTTGGGCTGGGCAGACTATTGTTCTTTGGAAGCACGATAGCTGGACGAAAGAGGATTTCGAAAAAGAGCTTCGGGCTATAGGCCGGGGACATGTTAGGGCAATAGAGGTTAGCCCAAAAGAATTTAGGCAAATCGAGAGAAAAATTTAGACAAAGGGGTTGTTTCTTAGGAAATGACCCCTCCTTTTTTACTTATAAATAATTAAATATTAATAAAAACTCAAAATAGAAAGAATCTCTCTTTAATTTAAAACTGCTTATGATAAAATAAAGACATGAAGAAAAGTCTAATTAAAACTTTAAATAATTTTAAAAGTTCTATACCTATAATAATAGGCGTGTTTTTGTTGGTTAATTTACTTAATTCTTTACTTCATAATTTTTATTTTAAAGTTTTTACTGGGAATTATCTCCTAGATCCTTTGATGGGTAGTTTAGCCGGTAGCATATCTTTTGGCATACCCATAACTAGCTACATAGTCGGAGGAGAGCTTTTAAAAGAAGGGGTCAGTCTTTTGGCTGTAACTGCTTTTATTTTAGCCTGGAGCACCGTTGGTATCGCCATGCTTCCCTTGGAGATAAGTTATTTAGGGAAAAAATTCGCCATTTATAGAAATATGATTAACTTCTTTTTTTCTATTATTTTAGCCATTCTTACTATTACAATTTTAAATATTGTATTATGAATTTTTTAAAAAAATCAAAAATTTCTTTTAGCTGGCTATTCATGTTTGGCATGTTTTTTATTTATTTTGTTTTATTTTTTATAGATTCAAATTTAGTGTTCACTTCTTTGAAAAAAAGTTGGGAGATGTTTGTGGGTATTATTCCAATTTTGATTTTAGTATTTTTTATAATATTTGGAGTTAATCATTACTTTAAGGCTGATAGAATAAATAAATATCTAGGCGCTAATTCAGGCCCTCTGGGATGGTTTTATGCTGTTGTCGCCGGCATCTTAATAAGTGGACCCCCTATATTTTGTATCCCCTTTTAGGTGAATTAAAGGAAAAGGGGATGAAGAACTCTCTTATAGCAGTTCTTTTATATAATAGAAATGTAAAGATTCCTTTTATACCCGTGATGATTTATTATTTTGGATTGGAATTTACTGTTATTATTTCTTTTTTAATAATAATTTTTTCTCTACCAAATGCTTGGTTGGTAAATTATTTGAGTCAAGAAAAATAATGTTATCTTTCTGTAGTTTTATTTATTATAGAAACTTTTCTTATAAATTTACCGAATATCTTGTTAGTAAACCTTTTTTAAGGCCCTTTGCAGTTTGGATAAATTTAAGGGAGATAGTTTTTCTATTTGGCTTTACCAAATTGTTTGCAATAATGTTATTTATTATTAGTAGGGTAAATTTTTTTAATTATAGCTTAATTATGCTAAACTCTATATTAGAATAAAATAAATAAAATACTAATATGGGGAAAAGAGATTTGATAGCTAAATTAGAAAAGGACGGATATGATAAAAAAATAACTGAAGCTTTTTTAAAAGTAAAACGTGAAGATTTTATACCCCTTGATTATCAACGCTATTCCTATGAAGATGCAGCTCTTCCCATTGGCAGAGAACAAAACATATCTCAGCCAAGCACGCTCGCTTTTATGCTCTCGCTTTTAAACATAAAAGATAGACAGAAAATTTTGGAAATAGGTGTAGGCTCTGGTTATGCCCTGGCCCTGATTAGTGAGATGAGTAAAAATTCTAAAATTTATGGAACTGAAAGACTTCAAAATTTTGTTGAGTTGGCAAAAAGCAGATTAAAAAATAATAGAAAAATAGAAATATATTATACTCCTAATCATGTTGGCCTGGCTGCGAAAAGCCCTTTTAATAGAATGCTGGTCAGTGCTTCCGCTCCTGAATTACCTGAAATTTTAATTGGTCAATTAGCCGAAGATGGGATTATGGTTTGTCCAATAAATAACTCCATTGTTAAGGCAATAAAGAAGGGGGGGAGGATAATAGTGGAAGAATTTCCTGATTTCCATTTTGTTCCCCTAATTTATCCCTACACTCAATAAAATAATAAAATGTACAATAAAATAAAAAACGAAATATCTAAAGTTGCAAACAAAAAAAGAGCTGATATATCCAGTTCTTTTTTTAAGACAGGCAAGGGTGAGTATGGGGAGGGAGACGTATTTTTGGGGGTTCGAGTTCCTGTTTTAAGACAAATAGCTCAGAAATGCAAAGAAGCAAGTTTTGAAGATTTGGAAAAATTATTGAATACAAATTTTCATGAGTATCGTTTTATTGCTCTGGTTGTTTTGATTAATAAATATAGGAAAGCAGATGATTCAGGAAAAAAGAAAATTTATAATTTTTACTTAAAAAATTTAGGAAATATTAATAACTGGGATTTGGTAGATATTTCTGCTCCACACATCCCAGGGAATTATTTAAAGGATAGGAATAAAGATGTTTTATATAAATTAGCTAAGTCTAGGGATTTATGGTCTAGAAGAGTTGCTATAATTTCAACTTTTAGTTTTATTAGAGAAAATGATTTTAAAGATTGTTTAAAAATATCAGAGATTTTATTAGACGATAAAGAAGATTTAATTCATAAAGCAATTGGCTGGATGCTTAGAGAGGTTGGTAATAGAGACTTAAAAATAGAAGAAGACTTTTTAAAGAAGCACTATAAAAAAATCCCCAGGACTACCCTGAGGTATGCGATTGAAAAATTTGAAGAAGATAAAAGACAAGAGTATTTAAAAATGAATTAGTTTTAAATTGTTTTTTATTTTCCCATATTTTTTTCTAGGTGTCCATTTTTTCCCAGGTTCTTGCTTGATCGCGCCACCGAAAATTTTAGCGTCCGTATTTAATTCCATTTTTTCAGTTATTTTTTTTAAATTAGAGAAAAAAATAGTTTCTACTCTTTTATTTATTTCAAAGTCATTTCCTGCATAAAAAGAGATATTTTCATCATCATCAATTATTCCTCTAACTATCTCATTTATTGAGTTGTCTTTTTTTGTTGAAACCCAACCTTCTTTTTTAAACCAAATATAGTGTGAATAATCTAGGCTTGGTTTAGCTATATAAAGTTTTCCTTGATAAATACAAAACATTCTTCTGCTTTTGTGATAATCTTTTACTTTTTCACTTTCTTCCTCAGTAAGATTTTTTTTATTTTTATCCATTTTTAAATAATGTTATTTAAAATTAGTTTAATTAATTTAAATTTTTTTGTAAATGTGTTAGTGTAAAATTAGAAATTAGATTTAACTTTATGGATGTTAAAATTAGATAATAAAAACTTTAAATTTTTTTTGTTATTAGGCCTATTTTTTTTATTGCCCAATTTTTCCTTAGCTCATAGCGTTAGATTCAATGAGATAGCTTGGATGGGAACGGCGAGCTCTAGCCATAGTGAATGGTTGGAGCTTTTTAATTTCGGAACAAGTAGTGTTGATATATCTGACTGGTCTGTTTACGGAGCTGATACTGGTGAGTGCCTTAATTTTTCTGAAGCTGACGGTACTTCAAGCGTTAGTATATTGCCCAGTGATTATTTAATATATGCTAATGACGAAAATGTCTTTTCTAATATTAAAATAGATATTTGGGACGCTACTATTGGCTTAAATAATTCCAATCTTGGGAGTTTGAAACTTTTTGATTATTATAATTGCGGAGAAGGAGAAGGCGTGGGAGTAATTATAGACGAAATTAATAATACAGAAGAATGGGTAGCCGAAGAAGATTTTAGATACAAAACTATGGAAAGGTTTAATTTGGACACTTGGAAGACTAGCTTGGTTTCTGGCGGAACGCCGGGTGAGGAGAATTCTATTGCTGATTTTGAAGGAGATGATTATGAAGAGAACGAGGAGAGCGAGGATAATAAGGAGAGCAAGCAGGAGGACAATAACTATAATTCAAGCGTTTCTTATTCTTCTGGTTCTAGTAGTAAATTAAGCTATGAAGCAAAAAGTGTTTTAATAAATGAGATTGTGAGTGATCCCGAGGAGGGTGAAGAGGAGTGGGTGGAGTTAAAATTTAACTATAAATCTAAAATTAATTTAGATGATTGGTTAATAGAAGAAGGGAGTGAATCGCAAACTAGTTTAGAGGGTATATTGAGCACTAGTAATAATTTTATAGTAATTAGTGGTTTGTCTGGTAATTTGAATAATAAAGGAGACATTATAATTTTAAAAGACCCCAGTGGCAATGTGATAGATCAAGTTTCCTACGGAGATAATAATCCAGAAATTAATTCTCCGATTGATCCCTTTTCTCTTTCTAGGGACGATGAGGGAAATTGGCATCTTACAGAAAGTGTGACTAAGGGCAGGGAAAATATTATAAAATTACC
>CAZJRJ010000087.1:0-4477 GCA_964548635.1 uncultured Gammaproteobacteria bacterium
GTCCTCTGTTATTTCCATGACCTTGGCTAACTTTTGTTTAAATATATTTGTATTAAGCAAAGTATAATCTAAATCAAATATAGCTATCATTTTTTTAAAATTATTTTTTTTATCACGTTAGACAATTTCTCCTCGTCATGTTTTAAAATACTTCGTACCAATTCATCTCCTTTTCTTTTTTTAAAAAATTTAATATTTACAATATCCTCTCTTACTATTTTAAAAGACTCATCTTCTAAATCATCTTTTATTTTCTCTTCTCCGCGTTCATTTTTATATATCTCAATTATCTTTTTTGGTATCTTTTTATTGTTTAATACAACAATATCAAGTTTTCTTTTTAAATATTTTTCTATTTCTTTTATCAAATCACTCGCTTTCATATTATGAGTTTGCCCGGTCTTTGTAATGAGATTAGAAACAAAAATTATCTTCGCGTTTGTTTTTTTAATTGCCTCTGTGACGCCTCCAACAATTATATTGGGCAAAATACTAGTATAGAGATCTCCTGGACCGATTAAAATATGGTTAGCTTCTTTAATAGATTTTATTACCTCTCCATAAGCTTTGACTTCTGGTTCTAAAAAAAGCCTCTTTATTTTTAAATTTTTATCAAAATTTTCTGGTTCGTCAATATAATGCTCTCCTTTTTGAGTGCTACCATTACTATAAGTAGCGCAAAGAGTTGTCTTCTCCATAGTTACGGGCAATACTCTTCCGCGGATATTTAAAATCTCACTCAGTCCTTCTATCCCGTCTAAAAAATCAGAATATTGTGAAAGCATTAACAAAAGCATATTGCCGGCATTGTGACCTTTTAATTTTTCATTTTTTAAAAATCTTTTTAAAAAAATTTCTTTTAAAGAATCATAATCGTCAGATAAAGCTATAATGCATTTCATAATATCTCCAACCGGCAGAGAATTATATTTTTGACATAATTTTCCCGTACTTCCCCCATCATCCGTTGTAGTAACAATGGCCGTGATATCAAGATTAGAAATCCGCCTTAAAGCTGACAACAACACCGGCTGTCCGCTTCCGCCTCCAATTGTAACTATTTTCTTTTTCATAAATTTAATTATTCCACAGTCACTGACTTAGCTAAATTACGAGGCTTGTCTACATCTCTTCCATTCAAACAAGCCACATGATAAGCAAAAAGTTGTAAAGGAATGACCGAAAGTATAGGAGTGAGCATTTCTAAGTTTTTTGGAATATAAATAACATCGTCTACTATTTTTCCTATCAACTCGTCACCCTCCGTGGCCACTGCTATAACTTTTCCACCGCGAGCTTTTATTTCCTGGACATTACTTAAATTTTTCTCATAAACACTATCCTGAGGAATTATAAAAAATGAAGGGAAATTCTCATCAATCAAAGCTAAGGGGCCGTGCTTTATTTCACCACTAGCAAACCCTTCGGCGTGAATATAGGAAACTTCCTTTAGCTTTAGAGCACCTTCCAAGGCTACAGGATAATTATATTTTCTTCCTAAAAAAGCAAAATTAGAAACTTGATAATATTTTTGGGCTATTCTTTTTATTTCATCTTCACTTTTTAAAATCTTTTCAATTTGCGCGGGCAATTTATTTAATTCCTTTATAATTCTTTCTCCCGTAGCAAGCGACATGTCTTTCATTCTTCCTAAAAATAAAGTCAAAAGCGCCAAAACAGTAACTTGAGAAGTAAAAGCCTTGGTAGAAGCTACTGCTATTTCTGGACCAATATGATTATATACTCCTGCCTTAGTAGCTCGCGCTATACTAGAACCAACTGTATTTACTATACCAAAAGTAAAAATATTTTTATCATTAGCTTCTTCTATTGCCGCTAAAGTGTCTGCAGTCTCTCCGGACTGACTCAAAGCCAAAACAGCAATATTGTCATTTAATAATTGCTTCCTATATCTAAACTCTGAAGCAACTGATGCTTTAGAAGGAATATTAGCATATTCCTCAAGCATATATTCGCCAATTAAAGAGGCGTAATAAGCTGTTCCACAAGAAACCATAGCTAAGTTATCTATTTCAGAGAGACTTTCAACAACAGCATCTAGTCCCCCCAATTTAGCTTTACCCTCTCCAGGTATTAATCTTCCACGCAAACTATCAGTAATACAATTAGGCTGTTCAAATATTTCTTTAAGCATAAAATGAGAGTAGCCCTTTTTCTCAAGTTCATCTAAGCTCCACTCAATCTTCTGAGCTTCTTTTTCTTTCTCCTGATTATCAAAACTCAATATCTTAAATTTATCATTTTCAAAAAAAGCAATCTCACCATCCTCTAAATAAATAACATTTCTGGTTTGTCTAATTATAGCTGTTACATCAGAAGCTATTATTATTCCATCATCTGCCAAACCCAAAACCAAAGGACTTCCCTTTTTAGCAGCCACCATCTTGCCAGGTTCATCTTTATGAAAAACCACTAAACTATAGGCTCCAATAATTTCACCTAGGGTCAATCTGACAGCCTCTAATAAATCTCCTTTATAAAATTTTTCAACTAAGTGCGCCAATACCTCTGAGTCAGTTTCTGAAGTAAAAATATGTCCCTCTGCCTGTAATTCTTCTTTTATCTTCTGATAATTTTCAATAATTCCATTATGAACTATCCAAATTTTTTTACTACAATCACAATGTGGGTGAGCATTCTCTTCTGAAGGAGCCCCATGAGTAGCCCATCTAGTATGAGCTATCCCCAAATTACCAAGTAAATCAATATTCTTTATTTTTTCATCTAATTCTTTTATCTTTCCCACTGATTTATAGCTTAAAATATCTCCATTTTGTATAGCTATACCAGCCGAGTCATAACCTCTATACTCAAGTCTTTTTAAACCATCTATTAGTATAGGTAGGGATTCTTTTTTTCCTATATATCCTACAATTCCACACATAAATTTTTATTTAATATTTAATTTATCCCAAAAATTTAAAAAAATAGTCTTCTCTGTTTCATAAATCATATCATTTTCAATTATTACCCCCACTGGTTTAGAAAAATTATCTCTAGAAATAAAAGCACATTTGCCTCTATAAATTATAATAAAGGTGGCTGTTTCATCATTAGTTCCGAGCCAACGCCTTTCGTCTAGACCACTTTCCTTTCCTCCCTTGGCCAAAGAAATTACTTTTACTTTAATATTTTTCTTAATTCTATTGTCAGTAAAACCAGGATAAGCCTCATTAATATCCTCACTAACATCTTTGGCCGAATAGACATAATATTCTTTTAACTCTGAGGCATCCATAACATCTAAAAGATCTTCTAAAATCATTTTTATTCCTTTTTTACCGTCATAAAATTTAGTTGTTGGTTGATCGCCTGATTTTTCTTGTAAAGATTTTAACTGAGGGATTAAATCATTAATTGCCTTTCTATTTCTTTTAAATTCTTCTTCTTTGTCTTTTAAAATATTTAAAATTTTCTCAGGATTTTCTGCTATAAACTTTTGTTTAGTGTCTTTATGAAAATAACTAACCAAACCTTTTTCTTGTAAATTTTTTAAAACATCGTAAACACTGCCACGATTCAATCCTGACACCTGAGCCAAACCTCGAACTGAAAGAGTGCCATTTTCTAAAAGGTTTAAATAAATTTTTATTTCTTTTTCTGATAATCCTAAATTTTTTAAATAATTTGCGTTCATAAATTAAAGGGACAAGGGGGAGGTGACTTAAAAAATTATTAAAAATTTTAATTTTTATTCACCACTCCCTATATTTACAGATCAAATATATAAAAATGATCTGAGATTGTAAAAATTATTTAGAAAGAACTTATTAACATTATAGTTTCATTAAAAATAATTGTCAACATTTTTTCTGCAATATTATATTTATACTAAAATAATATTTAATATTAGTTAATATTTCTTATTTATTTTGTCATAAAAAATAATAATAAATTAATTTAGTAGTTCAAAAAAACATAATTTTCCACAACAAAAAAACACCATTATTCTGGCGGCTGCCTACTCTCCCAGGGGTAATCCCCAAGTACCATCGGCGCTAAAGAGCTTAACTTCTGAGTTCGGTATGGGATCAGGTGTACCCTCTTCGCAAATACCACCAGAATAATGGTGTCTTTTATTATAAAAAAGAATTTCTAATTAAAAATATTTTTGTTGTTCTTTAAAATCACAAGTGTGGGAAAATCAAATGGTCTATTAGTACCCCTCAGCTGAATATGTTGCCATACTTACACTTAGGGCCTATCAACGTGGTAGTCTTCCACGGACCTATGAAATCTAATCTTGGAGACGGCTTCACGCTTAGATGCTTTCAGCGTTTATCCTAACCAGAGGTAGCTACCCAGCAATGCTCCTGGTGGAACAGTTGGTACACTAGAGCTCCGTCCTTCCCGGTCCTCTCGTACTAGGGAAAGGACTCCTCAAATTTCCGCGACCATAGAGGATAGGAGACCGACCTGTCTTACGACGGTCTGAACCCAGCTCGCGTGCCGCTTT
>CAZJRJ010000088.1:0-4391 GCA_964548635.1 uncultured Gammaproteobacteria bacterium
ATGTTACCCCCTTTTTTTTTATAATCTATTAAATTTATGTTATAATAAAACTATAATAAAAATAAACAAATGTCAAAAGAAATTAATATAAAAAAAATAATAAGTTTAGAAGGAAAGGTACGGGGCGATGTTTTAAAAACTGGTTTGGAATATATAAAAAAGATAGAAGGAAAGAAGGGGCTTATAAAGATAGAAAAAAAAATAAAGTCTTTTGGACTTGATATTAATTTAGAGAACTTAAGAAGTACTCGCTGGTATGATGTTGGTTATGAGGCTTTGATTTTAGAATTATGTAGAAAGGTTTTTAATTGGGAGGATGAGGATATCGTCAAAATGGGTGCTATGGCATCAAAACAATCTTTTATTATTAGAACCATATTGAGATATTTTGTCTCTATTGATAAAAGTTTTAAAGAAACTCCTAAGTATTGGTCTAAATATTGGAATACTGGAGAATTTATTCCATATAAAATTGATATAAAGAAGAAGTTTTTAATAATTAAGTTAAAGAATTTTAATGTTCACTCCGATGTTTGTCTTTATTTTTTAGGTCATTTTAAGTCAATTACAGAAATGGTTGTTAGAAGTGAAAATGTAGAAGTAAGAGAAACTAAGTGTAGTTTTAAAGATGGGGGTGATTATCATAGTTTTAGAATTACTTGGTAAAAGTTTTGGAATTAAAGAAGAAAATAAAGAGGAGAGTCTAAATGTCTCTCTTTTATTTTTTGTATAATATTTAGATGAATCTTTTTTAGTAACGTGTTACAATTATTATATGAATAAAGATAAAAATAAAAAAGGAAGATTGTTAATTTTAGATGGAAATGCTTTAATTCATCGAAGTTTTCATGCCCTTCCCCCAACTATAGCCACTAAGGAAGGTGAGATGGTTAATGCTGTTTTTGGATTTTCTTCAGTTTTAATAAAAGCGATTAGAGAGTTTAAGCCAGATTACTTGGTTTTAACGCTTGATATGAAGGGGCCTACTTTTAGACATAAGAAATTTAAAGAATATAAGGCTCAAAGAGAAAAGGCACCGGATGATCTATATAAGCAAATACCTCTGGTAAAAAAAGTAGCTTCATCTTTTAATATACCTATTTATGAGAAGAAGGGGTATGAGGCCGACGACCTAATCGGGACAATAGTAAATAAAGTTAACGATGATTTTGAAAAAATTATTATCACGGGAGACATGGATACTTTACAATTAATTAATGATCACACAAAAGTTTATACTATGAGCCGAGGCATTTCAGATAGTGTTTTATATGGACCTAAAGAAGTTGAGGACAAATTTGATTTAGGAGTAGAAAAATTGATTGATTTTAAGGCTTTAAGAGGAGATCCTAGTGATAATATTCCTGGCGTTCCTGGTGTGGGAGAGAAGACAGCCACCGAGCTTATAAAAAAATTTGGAAGCCTAGATAAAATTTATGATTATTTAGAAAAAAAATCAAAGCAAGACAAGATAAAGCCAAGAATTGCCAAGCTTTTAGAAGACAACAAAAAGCAGGCCTATCTTTCTAAGGAACTGTCTATTATCAAAACCGATGTTGATATTGATTTTGATTTAGAAAAAAGCGCTTTTAGGGATATTGATAAGGATAAGGTGATTGAGATTTTTAAACAGTTGGAGTTTAAATCTTTAATGTCTCGCTTAAATGATTTAGGAGGAAAATCTAGTGTTTTTAAAGAAATGGAAGGGGATAAATTTGATCGAAATAAAAATAACTTTAATTATCAATTAATAAATTCTTTTAAAGATTTTGATAAATTTTTATCAGAGCTTAAAAAGCAGAAATTTTTTACATTTGACACCGAAACTACTTCAACTGATACTATTCAAGCTAGATTATTAGGAATTAGTTTTTCTTGGCAAAAAGGAACTGCTTACTATGTTAATTTTTCAGATAAAATTTTATCTGACCCAGATATACAGGAAGATTCGGATAATAATCTATTTAACTATAAAAAAGAAAAGACTAAAGAAAAAAAAGTTAATTATAAAATTCATCCCTGGCTTAAAAAACTAAAGCCAATTTTTGAGGACAACAGTGTTAAAAAAAGAGGTCATAATATTAAGTTTGATGTTAGGGTTATGAGCAATTTAGGCTTTGACGTTCGTGGAGTGGATTTTGACACTATGATAGCGTCTTATTTGATCAATCCTAGTTCTAGACAACACAATTTAGATAAAGTGGTTTTTGGCGAGCTTGGTTTTGAGAAAATAAGCAAAAAGGATCTTTTAGGAGAGGGTAAGAAAAAAATTGAATTTAGAGACATAGAACTTGATAACTTGTCTTGTTATTCTTGTGAAGATGCTGATTTTACTAATAGATTAGTAAAAGTATTAGAAAAACAGTTAAAAGAAAATAAAGTTTACGAACTTTTTAAAAAAATAGAAATGCCTTTGGTTAAAGTTTTGGCTAAAATGGAAGACAGCGGGGTTAATCTTGATTGTGATTTATTGGAAAAACTATCCATAGAAGCGGACAAGGTGATTAAAAAATTAGAAAAAAATATCTATAAGCAAGCTGGCCAGGAATTTAACATAAACTCCCCGAAACAATTAAAGGAAATTTTATTTGAAAAGTTAAATATTTCTACTAATAATATTTCTAAAACTAAAACAGGTTATTCCACCGCAGCTGATGAATTAGAAAAACTAAGAAATGAGCACGAGATTATCCCCTTTTTAGAAGAGTACAGAGAGCTTTCTAAACTTTTAAATACTTATATAAAGGCTTTGCCAGAATTAATTAATAAAAAAACCAAAAGACTTCACACTAATTTTAATCAAACCATAGCAGCCACTGGACGTCTAAGCTCTACTGCCCCTAATTTGCAAAATATTCCCATAAGGACTGAGTTGGGAAGAAAAATAAGAAATGCTTTTATTGCCCCATTTGGTTCTAAAATTCTAAGCTTAGATTATTCTCAAATAGAGCTTCGTTTGGCCGCTCATATGTCAGGAGATAAAAAAATGATAGAAGCTTTTAAAAACAATATAGATGTTCATAGCGCCACTGCTTCAGAAATAAATCGTGTTTCGCTGGACGAGGTTACAAAAAATATGAGAAGAGAGGCTAAGGCTATAAATTTCGGTATACTTTATGGACAGGGCCCTTTTGGTTTGTCTAGAACGGCCTTAATTCCCTACGCCAGGGCCAAGGAGTTTATAGATAAATATTTTGAAGTATATAACGGAATAAAAAGCTTTATTGATAAGCAGATTAAAAAAGGCGAAGAAAAAGGCTATGTAGAAACTCTCTTTGGAAGAAGGAGATATATTCCAGAGATAAAATCTCAGGTTCCAATGGTAAAAAAGGGGGCAGAAAGAATAGCTATCAACACCCCTCTTCAAGGTAGTAACGCTGATATGATAAAAGAAGCTATGATTAAAATCGATGATTTGATAGAGAAAAAATATAAAGATAAAGTCAAAATGATAATTCAAGTTCATGATGAACTTCTTTTTGAAGTAGATTCTAAAATGGCAAAAGAGGCATCGGATGATTTTGCAAAAATAATGAAGGAAATTATAAAATTAAAAGTTCCAGTTTTAGTTGATGCTGAATTAGGGGATAATTGGGGAGAATTAAAGAAAATAAAAACATATTAAGAAGTAATAAATGTTTTTTAAAAGTTTAGGAAATAAATATTTTTTATTGTTATTCCTGATTATATTTTTAGGAATAGTACTTAGAATTTTAAACGCTCTTGGTTTCGGAGATTTTTTATTTGACGAGATGGTGTCCCTGGCTGTGTCTAGCAGGCCTTTCGGAGAAATATGGAGTTATTTAAGAGTAGAGATGCATCCACCAGCTCATTTTTTTTATCTTTCTTTTTGGATAAAAATATTTGGAAGCTCAGAATTCATTGTTAGGCTTTCTTCTATTTTTTTAAGCTTTTTATTTTTAATTAGTTCTTATTTTTTAAGCAAAGAGATTTTTAATAACCGCAAAACTTCTCTTTTTATAACAGCCTTGCTTTCGTTCTCTTCTTATATGATTTATTGGTCGGTTGTGGGAAGGATGTATATTTTTTTGGCTCTTTTTTCTACCCTCTCTTTTTTATTTTTTTTAAAAATTGTAAAGAGTAAAAATTTTTGTTTCCTAAATCATTTTTTTTATATCCTTTTTACTCTACTAGCACTTTATTCCCATCTAACCGCGGGAATAAGCGTTTTTATTCAAGTAGTTTTTGTTTTATTTTTCAACTTTAAGTCTTTTAAAAGAATAATTTTTGATTGGTCGATAGCTATTTTATTATATTTGCCTTGGTTTATTTTTTTTATTTCAAACAAACTAATAAATATAAAAGAAGATGCTTGGTACTTTGTTCCGGTAACTTTTAAGAGTATTTTATTGTATCCTTTAAAATTTATA
>CAZJRJ010000089.1:0-4359 GCA_964548635.1 uncultured Gammaproteobacteria bacterium
TTCCCTCTTCTATAGCCTTATGAATAAATCTTAAATGTTCTCTTATATATCTTTCCCTGTTTTTATCTCTGGCGTCGGCAGTGCCATTTTCTGTTATAAGGATTGGTTTTTTATATTTTTTATATTTTTTTAAGACTTGATAAATTCCATTAGGATAAAACTCCCAACCACGATCATCAATTTCCTTGTTTAAATTCTCCTTAAAAGGTGGGTGCCAAATAATCCTATCATGGTGATAATAATTTACCCCTATATAATCCAAATATTTATTTACCTTGTTTATAAATACTTCATTACGAAAATAATGGGCCAATTTAGCAATTAAAACTTCTAGTAAATTCCATCTATGAGCCGGCTCAAAATATCCAGTAGTCATAGCAATACTAACTTTTGCCTTAGGAAACTTATTATGAATTATTTTATAAAGACTTTTGTGTATTTTTATATAATTATTAAAAACCTTAAAAGAACCCAAGAAATCATTTTTTTTATTAGGGGGAAATTTGCCATCTATATACCCATGTCCAATAATCATCAAGGGCTCATTCAAAGTTATCCAATAATCAACTAAATCTCCCAATTCTCGCACCACTAATTTTGCATAATTTTCAAAATATTTAACTATTTCTTCACTTCTAAGTCCCCCTTGTTTTGAGACCCAAAGGGGAAGTGGCCAATGCCAAAGAGTTAAAACAACTTTTATATTATTTTTCTTTAATTTTTTTAAAAAATCCCTATATCGTTCAACTGCCTCCATGTTAAATTTTCCTTCTTCTGGCTCTATCCGAGACCATTCAATTCCCATTCTGTAAGCTCCTAAATTTAATTCTTTAATACATTCCAAATCTTCATCAAAGCGATTATAAGAATCCATCGCTTTTCCGCAAATATAATTATTTGGATCAAACATTTCTGGAAACATTTTCTGTTGCCAAGGTTGCCAATAAGATTTGGCTCTCTGAGCTAGTTTTTCAGCATTTTCTTTCTCCCACTCACTCCAATCGTTAATAAGTCCTCCCTCAATTTGATAAGCAGAAGTGGAAGCTCCCCACAAAAAATTATCTGGAAATTTAAGTTCTTTTATATTATCCTTACTATTCATAATCTTTTTTATCACCCCTGTGTCTTCTTAAATCTTTTTGAACCAAAGATATTATTGTGTCTTTAATTTGATCAGGGTGTGGCACTTCTTCAAAATGAAAATTTCTCTTGGTTCCAGCTGTTTGAACAAAAACACTGCCATATTTTAATACAGTTGGGAAAATACCTCTTGTCTCGATAGTAACATCCTGAATTCTATAAAGTTTTTGCTCAGAAATTATTCTTGAGAAAAATCCCCTTTGTTCTATGTTTATTATTCTTCTATTTGTAACTATCCAAAGGTCTAAATAATAATCAATAAATGAAAAGAAAAAGAAGATCCAAACAAAAAGATAGTAAGCACTCCCGCTTAAAATCATTAAGGGGTAAGAAATTTCACCATATTTAAGATTAGGATAAATAGAAAGAATCATCCATAAAATTAACATGGGCAAAATAACAAGAAAAACAAGAAAGGCTACGTTCTTAAACAATATAAACAAATCACGCCTAACGTGCTTAATAACCTTTTCTCCAGGAAGTTGATTTGGTAATTTTCTCCTTGAAAACATTTTTTAATATTTAGTACTATTAATTATATTCTCCAAAATAGTAACCTCTATATCCCAATTAATTGCATTAATATAGTCAAAAGAAATTAAAAATATAACCGCTGATACTCCTATAAATACAAAACAAACTAACAAGCTAGTAAAATTCTTTAAACTAAAACGAAGCATATGATAGACTGCAACAAAAAAAATTACTCCCCACAAGACTAGAAAAGCATAATACCCATAGAGCAAATAATATAATGGAAAAGTCATATAATTTAATTAAATTATTCTATTTTACATTTTATCATATAAAAAAATATAAACAAACTAATTTCAACGAGTTAGCGAGTTATTATATTTTACTTTTTTTTAAAATTTGGTATATTAATTAAAAAACTAATTACTTACTTAAATCTTTGTTGTTTTTTGAACAATAATTTTATTTTATGAATAAAGAAAAAATGATAATAATTTCTTTAGGTGGGTCTTTAATAGTACCTTCCTCTGGAATTGATTGGAAATTTCTAAAAAAATTCCGCCAACTTATTCTAGAACAGATAAAAAAGGGTAAAAAAGTATATTTGATTGCAGGAGGAGGGGACACTTGCAGAAAATATAACCAGGCTGCTCAAAAAGTGATAAAAATAACACCAGAAGATTTAGATTGGCTAGGAATTCATTCAAGCCGTCTTAACGCTCATTTAATCAGAACTATTTTTCACGATGTTGCCCATCCAGAAATAATAAAAAATCCGACCATATATATGCCCTCTAAGGAAAGGGTGATAGTCGGAGGAGGATGGAAGCCAGGCTGGTCAACAGATTATGTTGCCACCATGATAGCCCAAGAATATGAAATAAAAACCTTAATAAACCTATCAAACATTAATTATGCCTATAATAAGGATCCTAAAAAATATAAAGACGCAAAAGCTATTAAAGAAATTAATTGGGCCTCTTTTAGAAAAATTGTAGGTGACAAATGGGTACCAGGACTAAATGCCCCCTTTGACCCTATTGCTTCCAGAAAAGCAGAGCAGCTTGGTCTGGAAGTAATTATTGCTGATGGTAAAAATTTAACTAACTTGAAAAGAATATTAGACAATCGAACCTTTAAAGGAACTATAATAAAATAATTTATTTAAACACTTTTTTAACTTCTTCTTTAAATAAATTTCCTCTTTCTTTATAGTTTTTAAAAAGGCCGAAACTAGCACAGGCAGTAGACAAGAGCACAATATCTCCAAACTCGGCTTTTTCTTTTGAAATTTTTATTGCCTCCTCTATATTATAAACGGTCTTGATTTTTAATTTTGAGAATCCTTTTTCAAGAATTCTTGCACGTAAACGTGGCGTTGCCTTACCCGAGAAAAGAATTAAAAATTTAACTTTTTCGTTAATAATTTTAGCCAAGCCATTAAAGTCAGATCCCTTGTCAGCCCCGCCTGCCAAGAGAATAATAGGGCTTTCAAATGATTTAAGCGCGGTTATAGTTGACTCTGGAGTGGTAGCAAAACTATCATCAAAAAACCTTATTTTATGTTTTGTCTCTAAAACCAACTCTAGCCTGTGCTCTAGTGATTTATATTTTTTTACTGCCCTTTTAATGTCTTCTTTTTTTATATTAATAATCTTTGCTACCTCTTCGGCTGCGGCAATATTTTCCTTATTGTGCTCTCCAAATAATTTACTTTCTAAATCTGATTTACTGAAAGTAATTATTTTAGAGTCACATTTAGAGCCCGCCACAATCATCTCAAATTTTTTATTCACCACAACCTGTTCCTGTTTTTTTTGATATCTAACAATATTAAGCTTGGCACCCAAATAATCCTTTAGTTTTTTATGGTAATTAGGGTTGCTTGGATCAGCCGGTTTTAAATGTTCCTTATAAAAATTAGTAATAACCGCTATTTTAGGACTTTTTTCTATGTCTTCAAGCTGAAAACTTGATAGCTCTAAAACTACCCAAGAATTTTTATTTAAATCTTCAATAAAATTAAACGGGGGAATCCCGATATTTCCTCCAAGCCATACGTCTTTTTTGGCCTGTTTTAAAATATCATAAATTAAAGACGAAGTCGTCCCTTTTCCTTTTGTTCCGGTAACACCAATTATATTTGAAGTAGGCGTTAATTCAAAAAACACTTTCATGGCACTAGAAATTTCTACTCTTTTATCCTTCGCCCTTTTCAAGTTTTTAGAAAACAAAGGGTATCCTGGTGAGCGAACAATTAAATCAAAATGTTCTAAATTATCATCATAATCCTTTCCATCTCTTAAATAAACATCTTCAAAATTATTTTTCTTAGCCAAAGCGCTAATAACTTTCCATCTATCTTCTATTTTATCAATTGGGGCTGGATCAGCTATTACGAGAGTATAAGTAATTTTCTTCTTTATTAAAAATTTAACTAAAGAAAAATTTTCTATACCTAGGCCTAAAAAAATTATCTTTTTATTTTTTAATATTTTATCTATTTTTGACATATTATTATTTATATTTAAACTTTATTTTAAAAACTTTCAGGAAAGCCTCTATTATTATACTTAATTTAAATTTTGATTTATCATTAAGCCTTTCCTTGAAAACGATTGGTTTCTCTTTATAAAAAAAACCTTTTTTCGTAGCCATATATTTTAATTCTATCTGAAAAACATAGCCCTTGGAATCTATTTTATTAAAATCAATGGTTTTCAAAACTGAAACCTTCCAAGCATT
>CAZJRJ010000090.1:0-4249 GCA_964548635.1 uncultured Gammaproteobacteria bacterium
TCAACAATATAGGAAGACATATTTTTATGGTAATAATCTCAGAACAATTATTATTAAGGGGGTGTTAAATATATTTAAACGATAAAATAAATTTAGATAATTTTTTATGCGGTTTTTTATTAGATTAATTGAACGGATTTTCATATTTAGCTTAAGTGCTTTTCTTTTTTGGTTTATAGCTAATAATATTTTTGATCGGCTTGAGCAAAAAATTCCTTTCTTTTTTTCTCTTATTTTAACTTATATTATAACTGCTTATTTTATTTATCCTAAAATTGTTAATTTTATTTATATGATATCTCGTCGTGGAAGAATTCCTAGGGTTACTAAGGCTATCGATGGTTTGCCAGCGGATATTGTAAACATTATATTGGTTGGAACTAAAAAAGATTTGATTACTGCTTTTTCAAAAATAGGTTGGTGCCAGGCAGATAAATTAACGATTAAAAATAATTGGAAGATAATTAAAGGTTTTGTATTAAATACGCCATATATAAATGCACCATTTTCAAAATTATATCTTTTTGGTCGAATGCAAGATATCGGTTTTCAGGAGAATATTGGAAATAGTCCAAGAAAAAGAAATCATATCCGTTTTTGGGCAGCCAACATTGATCCCAGAAAGAATGTTGGTGATTTTCGTTATTGGTTTAAAAAGCATACAGTTGATGTTTCTGAACAAAATTATTGGGTGGGAGCAGGAAGCGAAGATTTAGGGCTGGGCTTAACTAAATTTACTTATCAAATTTCTCATAGAACAAATAAATATATTGATAAACAACGAGATTATATTTTTGATTTATTAAAAAAACATAATTGTGTTTATGGTGAACATTTTATTTCTCCTGGTGAAATTGTTGCTGGTAAATATATTTCTGATGGCAGAATTCTTTTTGCAGAAATAGAAAAAATTGAAAAATAATTAATAAATTAAAACACAATAGACTTCTATTAAATAAATTAATCTAATAAAATGGTTGAAAAGGATAAAAAAAAGTTAAACATAGCAATGATTTGTGATCCGATAGGAGACAATAAATCCGGAGTAGTTATTTCTACTCTTCGTTTCGGTAAGTCCTTGAATGAAAGGGGGCATCACGTTATTTTTATAGGGGCTAAATCAGGTATGGTCAAAAATGATGACTATAATAATGGAATAAAAACCTATAGATATAGGAGCTTTCCGGTTCCAAAATCAAATGGCTGGAATTTGGCGTTTCCAAGTGTTGGGGAGTTGAAAAAAGTTTTTAAGGAAGAAAAAATAGATTTAATCCATATGGTTCTTCCTATGTCGGGGTCTATTGTTGCTATAAAGGCCGCCAAATCTCTCGGCATCAAAATGATTGCTCATTCTCATTCTCAGGCTGAAAATTTATTTATGGATATGCCAAAACCTTTTAAACCATTTCTTTTTTATATTTGGAATAAATATTTGGTTTGGCTTTACAGTAAAGCAGAATTATTAATTTATCCTTCTAAAATGGCCTATGAATTATTGGATAAATTGAGTAAAAAAAATAAAAAATCAGTAGTAATTAGTAATGGAATAAATTTAGAATATTTTCAAAAAAAAGATGTTGGAGATTTTTATGAAAGATTCAAAATTTCAAACAATAAGATAAATTTATTATTTTTAGGTCGTCTTTTCCCAGAAAAATCAGTTGAAACTATTATAAAAGCTCTCCCTTATATTATTGAAAAAAATGATAATGTTCATTTGATTATAGTGGGGGCGGGTTATTTAAGAAAGAAATTAGAGAAATTAGCAGAAATATTGGAAGTAGATAAATATATTTCATTTTTAGGAATTATTAGCGAGGAGGACAAGGTTTCTGCTTACAATTCAAGTGATATTTTTATATTGCCATCTTTGGCCGAGCTTGAGGGGATGGTTGTTTTAGAGGCTATGGCCTGTGGAAAACCAATTATTGTTTCTGATGCTGAAATGAGCGCCTCTCGTTATTTTGTTGAAGGAAATGGCTTTTTATTTAACAAAAAAGATTATAGAGATTTGGCTAAACAAGCTTTAAAATTAATCAACAGTGCTGATTTACGAAAAGAAATGGGTGAAATAAGCCTTGAAAAAGTTAAAAAATATGATATACATAAAAGTATCACAGCTCTAGAAAACGCTTATTATTCAATTTTATAGTAAAAAATGAAAGAGTTTTATTTTAAAGAAAGAATATATTATAAAATAAATGATTTTAAAGCTGATCGGCCTATTTTGGTTTTTATTCACGGAGTTTCTGGGTCTTCCTCTGCTTGGTTGACCTATGAGGAAGCCTTAAAAGATAAATATAATATTTTAACCTTTGATATTAGGGGGCATGGAAAATCAAAGAAATTTTCTAAATATATCGATTACGAGATAAAAAACTTTGTTAGGGACCTTGAAGAATTAATTTCCTTTTTAGATATTGATAGATTTATTTTAATTTCTCACTCTTATGCGACCTTAATTGCTTCTGAATATATTAATTTGCATGGGGATAAGGTAATGGCTAATGTTTTTCTTTCTCCAATAATTGGTGTAGAGGAAAGAATTATTTCAAAATTTTTAAATTTTATTTTAAGTATTTCAAAATTACTTGAATTTTTACCTTTTAAAGAAAGGCATGGTCGCCATGTTGATTATTTAAAACACCTAAATACATCTGATTGGAATATTAAAAGATCTTATGCTGATGTGACCAACACCGATTTACGGATTTATCTTTATTGTCTTAAGCATTCACTAGCTAGTAAAAATAATCATTCTTTTGATAAAATTAACATGCCAACCCTAATAGTCCACGGAGAAAAAGATACTGTCATCCCTGTGAGAAATGCTATTAATTTGTCTAGAAAAATAAAAAATTATCAGTTATCTATTATTTCCAAGGCTGACCATATAATTGTTTTGAATAATTCAAAGGAAATTTTAGAAATTTTAGAACAGTTTATTGAAAAAAATAAAAATTAAGTTTCAAGGTATGTAGTAAAAAGGTTGGTTTTTTAGATTCCCTTTTTTGTGTTTATTCTATCTTTGTTATTTTATATTTAGTGGACTTGCCGGGCAAATTTATTTCCATAATATCGCCAATCGATTTTCCTATAAGTTCTTTTCCAAGTGGAGATAGGTGGGATATAATTCCTGAGCCTGGCTTGGTTTCAGAAGATCCTAGTATCTGATAAGTTTTTTCTTGACCTGATTTTTCTATAGTTACAAAATGACCCAGCTCAATAATTTTATTATTCCTAGGCCTTCTAATTATTTCAGCTCTCACTAGCCGGTCTTCTATTTTCAATATTCTATTGTTCATACTTCTGAGTCTTCCTTTGGCAATTTGGTAGGCAGCGTTTTCAGAAAAGTCTCCCAGTAAAGCCAGGCGTTTTACCTCGCGGATAGCAGGGGGCCTTTCAACTCTTTTTAATTTTTCTAATTCACTCTCCAGTCTTTTGTATTTTTCTTCTGTTATATTTGGATCAGATTTTAGGTGAGTGTATTTTCCAGGTTTTCTTATGGGGAGGCGCATATAATTTATTATATTATATTATTTAGTTTTTATTATTTACCATCTTGAATCAAATGACAGTCCTTTTTTTTATGTTAATCTTTAGAGGTAAATAATTAATTTTAATATTGACTTGTGTTGGAATATAATCAAAGTAATAAATATTATCGTTACCTGGTTTTTTTAGTTGGCATCATTGCTACAATCGCTTACAGAATAATAATTATTTTAAATTATTATAGTAGTTTTTGGGTTGAAGTATCTTGGTACATTGGGACGATAGGTTTCATTTGGTATTTCGCTCATCGTTATCGTGTGCAAAATCATTATAGCGAAATAATCAAAGAAAGAAAACTCAAGGACAAGCTTTGCAAAAATAAACTCAACAAAGATGATTGCCAGGCCTTGTCTCATATTATAAATAGCCTAGATTCTAGTAAAGCAAAATGGAACTCTATATTGATTTTTATTTTTTCTATTTTGGCCTTGGGGTATGCCATTGTTGCTGAAATAATTTCATGGATTTAAAAAATTCTATTATAGCCCATTATCATTGTATTTTTTTTCAGCTTAGTGTATAATGTTAATAAATAATTAATAATTAATTGATTCCTATTAATAAAGATAGGAGTTTAAAAAAATTTATGGCAAAAATGACTAAAGCTCAAATGGTTACCGCTTTGGCTGAAAAAACAGGCTTAAGCAAAAAAGAGGTTGGCACTTTCTTGGACGAACTAACTACAATGGCTTAC
>CAZJRJ010000091.1:0-4190 GCA_964548635.1 uncultured Gammaproteobacteria bacterium
AAAATAATAAAATCAACACCGAGGAACGGAACAATACTATTTTAGGAAGAGTAAAAGAGTTGACTAGATGCTCTGGGATAAAAAAAAGAGGTATTAAAAAAATAATACTTAATATTAAAAACAAGTTTAAATTTTTATAAAAATATTTTATTAAAAGCATTTGAAATTATAAAGTTTTATAGAAATCAATTAGTTGCTAACCATATTTTACAAACAACTAAACTTAATTCTATTATATCATAATTTTCATGTAAAAAAATATTCCCACCCTTAAAAAGGTGGGAATAAAATTAAACTAAATCTAAAAATTAAAGAGGTTGATATTCGGCAACATGAGTCGAGTCTATTTGACATTCCCCAGTGGCATTAGTACTAGTTGCGGCAATACCAGCGGGTGTAGCACAATTAGTTCCCGCGAATATATTATTGATCTGACTTCCTATACAATAAGTTATAACATAATTTGCATTATTGTCATCAGTGGCATAACCATAATTACCCACACCACTTTCACAGGCCCCATCAGTAACGGGAGTAGGATTTTTGGGTATTGTTCCCATAAAGGTTTGAGAAGAAGTTGCTATTGAACCAGAACCAGTTGTATCTAAAGTAGCTGGGTATTCTCCTGCACTGCTATAATACATCTCCAAAGCAGTTTGAATTTGTTTTACATCTGACAATCTTCTTGAATCTCTAGCCTTTTCTCTAGCACTACTTAGGGCTACCACTGACATAGTGGCAAGTAAACCAATAATAGCGATTACTACCAAAAGTTCAATTAAAGTAAAACCTTTGGAATTTTTTATTTCTTTTTTAAATTTTTTTTCCATATTTCATCCCCTTCTCTCAACTTTTGTAAATAATAATTCACAAAGAAGATGAGAAATTATTTATTAATTATTTTATATTAAAAAATGATTATCCTTCTCATAAGCACCATCTATTACTTATCCACAATTATATCATAAAAACGAAAAAACAACAAACTCCTATCTTCCCTCAATATAGTCAACCTCTCCAATCCCCTGCGTTGTTTCTAATTTAAAATATAGGACAAAAGAATTACCATTAGAAACATAACGATATTCAAAGCCCCCCCTACCAAAAGGATCGCTTGGTAGCCTATCAATATAAGGATCTAAATCACTGAATAAATTATTATAACAATCATTAGTGGCTCCCTTATAGTTTCCCAAATCCCAATTAGTCTGAGATTCATTAAAAACACAACCCTCCCGAGGATAATCCAAATAATCATCATAATAAAGCTGTAGAGCCTTTCTAACATTATTCATCTCTACTAATCTATTAGCATTTCTTGATTTAACCCTGGCCTGATTTAGGGACACCATAGAAAAAGAAGCTAGTAAAGCGATAATTGAAATAACCACTAAAAGTTCAACCAAAGTGAACCCCTTTTTATCAATTTTTAAAAACATATTAATTTTTATAATTATTTATTTTTTAAAAGGCAGTAGCGACATTATACATTGGTAAAATAACAGCTGCCACCATAATACCTACTCCCACACCCATTACAATAACTATCAATGGTTCAAGTAAACTCATCAAATTACTGGTCAAATTACTTAATTCTCGATCATAAAAATCGCTTACTTTTTCAAGTACTAAAAGCATTTTTCCAGACCTTTCTCCAACACTAATCATGTGGGACACCATACTGGGTATAATTTCATTTTTCAAAAAAACACTGGATATAGTATTACCAACCTTGACTTCCTCAGCAGCTTCTAATAAAACATCCTGATAAATTTTATTATCCACAATCTCGGCCACGATTTCCAAACTCTTCGTGATTTGCACTCCCCCAGCCACTAAGGTTTGAATAGAACGAGAAAAACGAACAATATAAATATACTGGAAAAGCTTTCCAAAAACTGGTAGTTTTAATTTAATATAATCTAAATACCCTCTTGTTGATTCATTTTTAGCCAACAATTTAAGACCTGCAAAAAGTCCAACTGCCAATATTATCAATAACCACCAATAATAAGTTAAAAAATCAGATATGGCCACGACCACCCTGGTAGCAAGAGGAAGGTTGGCGTTTGTAGCCTTTAGAATACTGGTTATCTGGGGAATAACCACAACCATCATTAAAACACCCACACCTAAAAGACCTATAAAAACTACAACTGGGTATATCATCGCTCCCTTAACTTTATTCATCATATCATAGTTTCTCTCCATCTCATCAGCTAAATAATTTAGAACTTCGTCTAATTTTCCAGAGGTTTCTCCTGACTTTATAACACTAACATAAAACTGAGGGAAAACTTTTGAACGCTTGGCCAGAGCCTCAGAAAGACGTGAGCCCCCATCCACCTCTTGGGCTATCTCAGAAACTATCATCTTTAGGGTTATATTTGTGGTCTGTTCGCTAGCAACCTTCAAAGACTGAACCAAGGGCAGACTAGCTGTAATCATAACTGAAAATTGTCTAAAAAAGATAACTAAATCTTTTATTTTAACTGGATTTAACAAAGATAAAAACTTCAATTCTAAACTATTAGTTTTATTTACCACTGATATATTAGTTAGTCCCCTCTTCTGTAAACTCTCCATAGCAGCTCTGTCATTAAAAGCACTAACCATGTCCTGGACTTTTTTTCCCTTTCTATTTTTTGCTTTATATCTAAATATTGGCATAAAATTATAATTCGGTGCTAAAATTTAATTTCTCCACCTCAATTGGATCAACTAAACCATCGTTAATTAAATTCATAACAGACTTGCTCATATTAACCATACCTTCACTCATATGATTTTGAATAATATTATTTATTTGATAAATATTATTTTCCCTGATTAAAGACTTAATAGGTGTATTGACTAATAAAAGTTCTAGCGCCAATGAAAGCCCCTGTTCTTTATTTCTTATTAATTTTTGAGCTAAAACTCCGATAAGAACATCAGCTAAAAAATAAGAGGCTGCTTCTTTATTTCTATATTTTTGCAGGGCGCTTAAAATTTTCTCAACTGCTCTAACCGAATATTCAGTGTCCATCTCTAATATCACTAAACAATTACCAGCAGCTAACTCCATAATGTAAGGAATAGCAACTTCAAATTCTTCTCTCAATTCTCCAACATAAACGACGTCAACATCTTCCTCTAAGCAATTAAGTAGCCCCTCTTCATAAGTATTAACATCTCTTCCTAACTGTCTCTGATTAATAAGGCTTCTTTTATTAGAAAAAATGTATTCAACTGGACGCTCCAGGGTAACGATATATTTATTTTCTTCTTTATTTATTTTTTCTATAATACTAGTGGCCGTAGTGGTTTTCCCTGAGTTATTAGGACCAGTCAAGACTAAAAGCCCAGAATTATAACTAACTAATTTTTGAAAAGCCTGAGGTAAACCCAAGTCAATCAAATCCTTAACCTCCTGAGAAATTAAATGGAAAGTAATACTAGGAGAACTCTTTTGATAGAAAATATTTACCCTAAAACGATAATCATCCAAAAAACTTTTTACTACTATGATTTCCTTATTTTTATTTAATTCATCCAGCTCCTCTTTGTTTAGGAAAGATTGAATTATTTTATCAAGCTGATCCTTATTTAATATCTCATCTTCAAAACTAATTAAATTATTTTTTATTCTCAAAACTGGAGCACTACCTACCGTAAAATAAATACTACGCGCCCTTTTTTTAGCGCCTTCTCTTAAAATATTATTCAAAAAAATAGATGGTATCTCCATAAAATTTTAACCTTCAGTTTATTTTTTTTCTACCAATTCCTTTATTTTACTAACTACCTCTGAAGGCATGAAATGAGCTTTAACCAAATAATCATCAGCTCCCAATTCTACCCCTTTATCTTTATCTTCTTTTTGGCTTAAATTAGTTAATAATATAACCGGAATATTTGAAGTATCTTTATTGCTTTTTAATTTTTTTAAAACCTCAAAACCATCCATTTTGGGAAGTTTTATATCCAGAAGAATAATACTAGGTTTTTCTTTGGAAGCCAATTTCCAACCCTTTTCTCCATCCTCAGCTATAACTACCTGAAAATTCTCCATCTCAAATTTAGTAGAATACATACTTAATAAAAAAGAATCATCTTCAACTAATAAAATTTTTATATCTTTATTGTCCATAAAATCAAATTTTTATTATATATTAATATTATATATTAAATAAAACTGATAAGCAAAT
>CAZJRJ010000092.1:0-3942 GCA_964548635.1 uncultured Gammaproteobacteria bacterium
GAATACATCTGCTTTTATTAGTGCAGTTCCATCTAGTCCTTGAAGTAGAGACCTCAACACAAGGTACTTTATGATGAAAGATTGGATGGAGTCACTATCGCAATAGTTCCAGATGACTTATGGGTCAAAGGAAGCCAGCCCTCGGAATCCAATGCTGAAAAACAGTTAATCTCTATAAAACAAAGCTATTTTGGAGCAAAGAAAAATCCTGATGAAATTGCTTGGTTGTGTCATGAATTGGCACATTGCCAAAATTTTTTAGACTCTGAAACACCAAAAGAATATCAGGACAATATGCAAAAATTTGCTTTTAAAGATTTAAAAGCCGAATACACATATCCAAATAATCCAGTTGAGCAATTTGCATTCATGAAACAATTTAAATACCTAAAAAAACAGGGTAGGAACAGGAAGAATATTTTAACGATGCTAAGTAAATACTACGATAAAGAGGACTTTCCTTTCTTTAATAGATTATTGGACGATGTTTACAAAAAATAAAATATTTTAATAAAAGTAATCCTTTTAACAATCATTGTTATATTGACATTTATTCTATATTGCTATTATTAAAAATTTTAAATTAATATTTAGCCAACAAAATTATGATAAATCTAGAAATGGGCGGTGACGGCCCAGAAACACCACAAAGACCTACTGAGGAAGACTTTAAAGCTAAAATTGAAGGATATATGCAGACAGAAAAAGTTGACCCTCATAAATATCAAGAAATCATTTATGAATTACAAGATCTCTCAGAAGAAAAGGGCGATGAAGATATACACAATCAACACTACAAAGGTTGGACAAATGAAGATTTTAAAGAAGTCTTAAAAAGATTGGGGAAAGAATTGATAAAATTTAATTCCCCAGAAATTAAAAGAAAAGAGTTGAAAAAACTATTAACAAAAATAGGTGAAGTTAATAACCACTGGAACAATATAGACAATAGCTCTGGAATTATAGGAGTAACCGCAAAAAGCAACGAAATGGACGAAGGAGATGTGAGGGACTTAGAAAAACAAATCGTAGGCGAACTAACCTCCATAGACTTTAACGAAGAGGATTTATCAGAAAAAGATTTAACTGTTATTAATGAATATTTATCAACTGGTGATATTGGGTATTTAAAACATAGAATTGCAAATAAATCAGGGATAGAATACAGGGATCCATTTGAAAATGAACCAACGCATGGTTCAACTGCGGCTAAACAAGTTTTGAAAGAGATAGACAAAGAAAGAAAATTAAATTAAATTATGAATAAAAAATGTATTATAATCCATGGCTGTCCGTCTAATACTGAAAAGGCTATGAATCCGAAGACTCGAACCTATGACAAACACTGGATTCCGTGGACCAAAAAACAATTAGAAGAAAAAGATGTAAAAACAGAGACTCCTCTTATGCCAGAACCTTGGCAACCAGTCTATGAAAATTTTAAATCTGAATTTGAAAAACTTAAGGTAGATGAAAAAACTATACTTATTGGACATAGCTGTGGTTGTGCCTTTCTAGTACGTTGGCTCGGCGACTCTAAAAAGGAAATTGGCAAACTTATTCTGGTCGCTCCTTGGAAAGTGCCAGATAGACATGGAATAAAAAATGAATATAAAGAAAAATTTTATATCTATCCGATCGATGAGAGTATTAAAAATCGTGTTAAAGAAATAATTATGTTTACAGCGAACGATGAAGATCCGGGCGGAAAAACGAGTTTAAAAATTTTTCATGATACCCTTGGAGGAGAGATTATAAGCCTAAATAATCACGGATATTACACTATGAACGACATGGGAACCGAAAAATTTCCTGAATTAATTGAAAAAATAACAAAATAATTTTATTTTTTTATTAACTAAACTAAATACAAACCTATGAATAAAGAAGAAGAGTCAATTATTGACTCACAAAAAAATACACCTGAAACACCCAAGACAACACAAGAAGAAATTGATAAAGAACTTGATAGTCAGGCTATGAAAATAAACCAAACCGTAGAAGAATACAACGCTGAAAAAGAAGAAAGGCTTGGAATAATAAAAAAAGAAGAAAATCAAACTAGCAATGAAATCGAATCTGTTCAAAACGAAATTAAAAACACCATTGCCATTGAAGCCTGCGAAAAAGATTTACTTAATCATCTAAATTCACAAAATGTAAACTGGAATAGCGTAGAAGGTAGAATTAACTCAATGCTTTCAGAAGTTCAAAAAATAGACCAATCTGAAGAAGTATTTAAAATTAATACCAAAATATCAGAACATATAACAGAGTGGCTAAAAAACAACTTAGGAAAATATGACAATCAAATTTTGGCACAAGAAGCAATTAAACATGCGTTTAAAAACACTGAAGATAATTATGCTAAATTACCAAACATAAAAGAAGAAGAAGAAAATAAAGAAAAGTCTAAAGCTGAACAAATAAAAGATTTTTTTAAAGAAATGGCGGGCGGAGTTGAAAAAGGAACGAAGGCAAAAACAATAGAATATGACCAAAGAATAAGAGATATAATCGCTAAAAATCCCAAAGATCCTCGTCTTAAAAGCGCTCTAGAAGATTTTAAACAATGGACAAGAGAAGACTGGACAGAGGACTTTAAGCCCGAATAATTAATACTATGTTTAAGAATTTCTATAAACCAAATAAACAAAAAGTAATTATAGCGATTTTAATTATGATAATTAATATTAGCACTGCGTGGTATTCTGCAAACACTGCTCTTTGTACAGAGGGTTGCGCACCACCAAACAATCTCCAAACTATTTTATCTCCTAGTTTAATTGTAATAACACCTATATTTTTTATTGGAGAGTTTTTTGAGAATATTCGCTTTTTACCAGAATCAATGTTAATGATACTAGCTATAACAACATCATTTTTTTTCTTAGCTTTGTTCTGGTATTCACTATCCTGTATTATTGTAAAAATCAAATTAAAATTTAAAAATATTTAAAATTTTATGTCATATTATAAATTAGTACGCGATAAAATCCCTGAAATTATAAAGGCCAAAGGAATTAAACCAATAAATCATGTCGCGGGTGATGAAGAATTCGAAAATGCTTTAATGGAAAAATTAAGAGAAGAGGTTGAAGAATTTATAGAAGATCCAAGCAAAGAAGAAATGGCTGACATAATGGAGGTAATTTATGCAATTTTAGAGCAAAAAAAATACAGTTTTGAGGAAATTGAAGAAGTTCGTAAGGAAAAGGCACAAGAAAGAGGTGCTTTTATAAAGTAGTCTGGGGTTTTAAATGTTAAACTTTTTATATTCTAATATATTTAAAATAAATTATGACCATTAAATTCAAAAATAAATTAAAAGGCAAAAGATTAGTTTTAAAAAGAACTAAACCAACTATCCCAATGGCGAAAACTATGTTTAAAGTTATTGACGAAAATCGTGAACATTTAAAACCTTGGTTTCTATGGGAAAAACTAACTTTAAAAGTAGAAGATTCTTTAAAGTATTTATTTGACAAGGAAGAGGAGACTACATTAGGAAAAAAAGTTGAATATGGAATTTATATAAATAACGACTATATTGGAAACATTGGAATATTTGATATAAAAGAAGAAAAAAAATCAGCAGAAATAGGGTATTGGTTATCTTCTTCTCATACCAGAAAAGGTTATATAACTGAAGCAATAAAAATAATTGAAAAAGATTTTTTTGAAAATATAAAGCTAAATAGAATCCAAATAAAATGTGACGAGAGAAATAAAGCCTCTTTTGGAGTTGCAAAAAAATGTAATTATAAATATGAAGGAAAATTCAGAGAAGATTCATTTAGTGAGCATTTTAACGATTTTAGAAGTACACTAGTTTTTTCAAAATTAAAATCAGAATATAAAAAGAAATAAATATTCCATTAAAATATCTTTTAGACTAGAATCTAACGCAACACATTTGGCGCGGAGCGCCAATAGTGTTAA
>CAZJRJ010000093.1:0-3924 GCA_964548635.1 uncultured Gammaproteobacteria bacterium
TTAAATCCCATGGCTATATAATATTGTTTATAATTATTATTAGTATCTAATTTTTTAATTTCATTCTTTTGTTCTTCTATTAAAATATTTGCTTTTTTTCTTGTTTCTTCAGGTAATTGTTCTAAATACCAATAATTAAAACCTAGCTCAGTTGTTAAGAGAGGTATTCTGCAGGTTCCGTTTCTGTGCCTTTGGACATCACGAAAAGAGCCAAAATCAAGCGTAAAATCAAAAATTATATTACCTAATTCTCCTAAAAGGTGGGGCAGGTTGGTTTTCTCAGGTCTTCTTTGTATTAGGTCTTTATATTTATTTAATTCTTGCGTGTCAATATTACTAGAGTAGCTAAAATCAGATTCTACTTCTTCTTTTTTATAATAAGTATAATTTTTTCCAATATAATCTTGATATTCTTCTTGGTCTTCGTATTTTTTATGACTAAAACTGTTGGGATATTTTTCCTGGAGACTCGAGTAAATATTTTCCGCTGTCCTTTTTACTTCTTTTAAAGAATGATGTCTAAGTAAATTTAATTTATCTTTGGCCTGTCTTAAGTTTGTGTGCCAGCTTAGCTGAGTAGTTATACCAGCTGGTAGAAATCCCCTCATTATATCAAAAGTTCTGGCAGCAATTGTTTTTTCATAAACACTTTCTTCTTGATTATTTTCTCTAGGATGCTTTTTTCTCAAATGTTCTTTGACATCTTCTTGATTATTAACATAAAAGTCCATCCATTTTTTTAAAATATCTTTTGATCCTTTTGTGTTTAAGGGATCAACTATTGGTTGTTTTGACATGTCTATATATCTAGTGCTGGTTTCTTGCCCAGAGTATAGGGGCCAATCTTGAATAGCCTTGTCTCCAAGCATACTTATTCCTTCTATAAAGATAGTGGTGCTTCCACAGTCAGCAATGCTTTTGTGTCCGTATTGAACATAAAATTTTTCCATGAATTTTCCAGATCCTGAATTTTTTACTTTTTCAACATGCTCAGTTACACTTTTAGGACTTCTGGAATAGAGAGCTTGCATCATGGCAGTATCTTCGGGGTTAAATTCGTCGTAGATAAAAATATTTGCTGGCATATTATAATTTTAATTAGGATTAATAAACTCTATATTTTCTTCTTGGATTTGTTTTTTTGTTTCTTCGTCCATATCTTGATATTCTTCAACTTCTTTTATTAGGCAATTATATTGAATTCCTGCCTCTGCAAAAATTTCTTTACTCCTATCCCCAGCGTGGTAATCCTTTAGACAAACTACTCTTTTTATTCCAGTGTTTATAATCATTTTAGCACATACATAACAAGGAGTCATTTTGCAATAAAGAGTGCCACCTTCTAGGGAAACTCCGGCTCGTGCGGCCTGAGCTATGGCATTTTGTTCTGCGTGAGTAGTTCGAATGCAGTGCCTTGTTTGTTTGTTGTCTGCGTGAGTAACTGTGTGCATCTCATGTCCTACGTCGTCGCAATGGGGAAGTCCTAGTGGTGAGCCTACATAACCAGTTGAAACAATTCTTTTATCTTTAGTAATAACACATCCTGATCTGCCTCTGTCGCAAGTGGCTCGAGAGCCAACAATTTCTGTTAATTTCATAAAATACTCATCCCAACTTGGTCGTTTATATTTTTCATTTTCCATATATTTATTTTACTTATAAAAATAAAGAGCCTTTGCCCCTAAATAAAAAGTTATATTATATTAACAAATTAAAAAAATAAAATCAATTAAGCAAAATAAAAAGCCCGCCTTCTGTCAAACAACACAGTGGCGGGCTCTGGACTTTTAAATTGGAACTAGTTGGTGGGTTTGGTGTTTTTGCACCTTGCTCACCAGATTGCTGACGCAGGCCGGATTTTTACAGGCTCTCCAAGAGTCATGAATAAATATCTCGGAATCAGGATTTCTTATAACTAGGGCAAATTTTGCCCTTTTAACCTTTCCTTTTAAGCAATATGGACAAACTTGTTTTACCCCGCTTTTTTTTATTAAATCTCTAATAAATTTCAATATTTACCCCTCCATAAAAAATTTAAATGCTTTTTCCTTGGTTAATTTGCCCTCTAATCCGTAAATTTTTTTTAATAAATTAATCATTCTCCCTTGGTCAGTTTTGTTTCTAAATGTAGAAACAGATGAAAAGTTGGCAGGGATAAAAAAATTATTTCTCCCCAATGTTAGGCCCTTAAGTCTTTCTCTACATTCTTGGTCTTCGCAACAAGTAAATCCTTCGGATATCGAATATCCATATTTATTATTTCCTAAAACAGAAATAAATTTTACCGGATTTTTTTTGCAAACCGGGCAAATCATTTTCGGTCCGGTTTTGCTGATTTTTCGCATTAACCATTCAAGGTGGACGTGGAGTTGGTTTTTATTTCGGCTTTTGCCCACTTCATTCATTTTTCCAAACAGATACTTCAGCCAGGGGAAATTATTTATTGCAATCTGACTGACTGATTTACCCTGGTATTTTCCACTTCTAAACAAATATGGTTCGTTTGGAATATAGACCATCACTGACCCCCCTTTTTTTTCAGTTATTGTTTAATTCCCCATCTTATTTTTTTGTTCCTCTTTAATTTTAAATGTCCAGATGACTTTATAGAGTACTATATTGTTTAATATTAGTCAAGCCATTTTATTTAAATTATTTTTTACAAATATAAAATATAGGAGATTTATAACAATTAAAACTCTTAGACATTGAGGCCTCCATGGCTTCGGCGTCATTACTTGATAGTTCACTCATTTTTTTACGCATTTCAATTTTGAAGCCAGTGTTTTTAATTTGTTTTAAGACTTCTTTTTTACTAGTCATGTGGATAAATTGCTTAATTTTTTTATTTTCTATTTTATAGGGTCGTGTAAAAAAATAATCACCAAAATCGAGTTCCTTGAATTTGAGTCCGAGCGGTTTTAGCAAATAAAATTTTATCCATTGAACTATCCAAAGAAAGGTGTAGTCGCCAGTATAGTATCTTTGATGGGCAACGAGAATAAAATAACAGTTTGGTTTTAAGGTGCGGTGAATTTCAGACAGAGCTTCTTGACGATTTTTCTTCCCAGGAATTTGGACCCAGCCATTGTTGGCGAATATGGTTCCATCAAAATGGTTGTCTGGAAATTTGAGTTCAGTGGCATCGCCAACTTGATAATTAATATCTAATTTTTTAGCTAAAGATACTTTTTTAGCATTTTCAATCATTTCTGGTGTGATATCAACGCCAATAACATCAAATCCTTTTTGTGACAATGGAATCGTAGTTCTTCCTGATCCACAGCCGATATCAAGTATTTTTGATTTTGGTTTAAAATATTTGTTGATTAATATTTTTTCACTTTCCCAGAATCCTTTTTCAGCAATTTTTGCATATTTTTCTTGTGTCCACTGGGAGCCGAATTCATTTATACTTTCCGTTTTAATTTGTTTAGTTATATTCATTTTATTATTATACTTATTTTTTAATGTTTAAATGGTCTTATAGAGGTCTTCACCATTTAGATTTTAGAGATATTTAATATTTTTTCTATTGTTTTGTTTTTAGAATATGACTCAGGAATTATTGTTTCTAATTTGTGTCTTGACTTATGTGCTACGGGATACCAGTCTTTCATTTTTTCTTCCCCATACTCAGAATTTTCTTTTTTACCCTTGTGTCTTTTTAATGTTTCTTCAAAACTTACATCGAAATAAAATATAAAGCTCTCACCTTCATGCGATTTTATTAATCTTTCAATGATTTTTGGTAGGATTTTACTGATAGGATGCCTTCTAAAATAACATTATATCCAGATTGCAGGGCAAGGGCTGTATTATGTTCAATCATTCTGTAAATTACATCAGAGTTTGGTTTACTTCCTCCTTCTGCTGGTTTAAATATAAAACGATAATAGTCTTGTTGAATTAATACGGTCTTAC
>CAZJRJ010000094.1:0-3621 GCA_964548635.1 uncultured Gammaproteobacteria bacterium
TTTTTCAGATTTTTATCATTACCCATAATTCCAATAGTATATTCTCCTAAAGCAACCACGACCGCACCAGTTAAAGTGGCTATATCTAGGATATAATCAGGTTCTAAATCCTGAGCATAGGACAAACAATCAGCCAAAACTAACCTACCCTCAGCATCAGTATTTTTAACCTCTATAGTCTTACCATTTTTAGCTTTTAAAATATCATCCGGTTTATAAGCATGTTTTCCTACCACATTCTCTGTTGCTCCGACTATACCATGAACTTCATAGGGCAATTTTAACTCAGAGATAGCTTGCATAACACCCAGTATTGCGCTAGCACCACTTTCATCAGATTTCATAGAAGTCATAGAAGTGGATGGTTTTAAACTCAAACCTCCAGAGTCATAAGTCAAACCCTTTCCTACTAAAACGATTTTCTTTTTTGCTTTTTGTGGTTTATGAATTAAGTGGATTAACTGAGGAGGATAAGGACTAGCCTTACTAACTGCCAAAAATGCTCCCATTCCTTCTTTTTCCAAATATTTTTCCCCGTGTATCTTGATTTCTAAATTACTTTTTTCAGCCAAAATTTTAGCAAGACTTGATAACTTTACTGGAGTTAATTCAGAAGGAGGCATATTGACCAAATCACGAGCATAATTAACTGAATTTGCGATAATCTGACCTTCTTTAATTATTTCTTTAAGCCTCTTGAAATTTTCAACTTTTAAATCCCCGTACTCTTCAGTAGATATTATTATATTTTTTAAATAATTCTTTTTTTTCTTAGTTAAATAATTATCAAAAAAGTAAGAACCTAAAATAAAACCCTCTGTTAAAGCCTGAACGTTTCCATTTCCTTCTCCATACAAACCTAATTTCAAGCTTTCAAACTTAAATCTCTCTAGATACTTAACTGCCAAACCAGCGCCAATACGAATATTCTCGTGGTTAAGAGAATCTATTCCAATATAAATAATTCTCTTTTCTTCGATAAGGACAGATTTATCTGTTTCACCTTCAAAATCCCTATTTTTAAAATCATTCTTATTGACCCATTTATGCCTAAGTTTCTTGTCTAATATAAAAACTAATTCTAAATCAGCCTTTACTTGCTTAACATTTTTATCTACTAATTCTATCTTCATATAAATTTTATTAATAATATTTACCAACTAAGTTCAAATTCATGACGATCATCACCATTGAATACACATTTTTTTTCTTCTACTTTAACTTTTTTACTTCCTGTAGAAATCTCCAAAATTTTATAAAATACTCCAGATAAATAAACACATAATAAGTAATGGGTCGTAAAGTCTTCTATAACTAACAGACCTGTCTTTTTATTTTTATCAAACTTTTCTAAAGTAGCCTCACCATGAGTATAATATTTATCCCAATTTTTTGCTGCTTTTATAATTGTGTTTTTAGTGGAAGAAAACCATTTAATAAAAGTTTTCAAAGTCCTGGAAAAACTCAAAGCATCTCTTCCCATATTAAAAACATCCTCCTCTATCCAATCAAAAAAACGAAAAGCTCCGACTAATAATATATGTGGCATAAATTCCGGAATCCACTCCATAGAACTTGTTTTTTTGATATCGGGTAAGTCAAACCCAAAATTAGACAAAGCTTGTTTAAGTTCTCTGTAGCCATTTTCACCCTCTTTTCTAATTATATAATCAGAAACAACCTCAATATCAGCTCCTCTCTCCATACCTTTTAGCTTCATTAATTGAACTATTTCTTCTTGTAATAATTGTCTATTTTCCTCTGTCATAATTTTACCATTTAATTATAAATTTATGGTATTTGTGTTCATTTTTATTTTCAGTTTCTTTTATTTTAACTTTTTTACTCCCAGTTGCAATTTCTATAATCTTGGCAAAAATACCCTCATAATAGATAGTTATTACAGGTTGTATATCGAAATTCTTTACCTCTAAAATACATTTTTTATTTTTTTTATCAAAACTTATCAAATTAGCTTCTCCCTGAGTAGAGTATTTATTCCAATTATTTATTGCCATTGTAATTGTATTTTTAGAAGACGGAAACCATTTTAAAAGAAATTTAATGGAACTGAAAGACGCTACAACCCTCCTTCCCATTTCAAAAACTTCCTCCTGCGTCCAATCAAAAAAACGAATTGCCCCTATCAAAAAAACCCTGGGGACAAATCGAGGGACCCATTCCATGGAATTTAATTTATCTACATCTGGGAGTTTAAAGTCATATTCTTCCAACTCCTTCACTAAATCATTAAAACCATTTTCTCCCTCCTTTTCTTTAATATATTCAACTATATATTGAATATCATTAGCCCTTTCCTTGCCCTTTCCTTTCATTATTTCTGAAATTTCCCTTTTTAATAATTGTCTTTTTTCTTCTGTCATAATTTTACCATTTACCCTTGAATTTGTGATAATTGTTTTCATTTTTAATCGCCTTCACTTCAACTCTCTTGCTTCCAGTCGCAATCTCTAAAACTTTAGTAAAAGCACCCTCAAAATAAACAACTACTATAGGCCGTATGTCAAAATCCTTTATTTCAAAAATACATTGTTTATTGTTTTTATCAAACTCTATTAAACTAGATTTCCCTTCAGTAAAATATTTATTCCAACCTCTTATCGCCATTGTAATTGTATTTTTAGGAGACGAAAACCATCTTAAAAAAAATTTGATTGTGTTAAAGGATATTGCTGCCTCTCTTCCCATCTCAAAAATTTCTTCTTTCGTCCAATTAAAAAAATAAATTGCCCCTATTAAAAAAACCCGAGTAATAAATCTAGGAATCCATTCCATGGAATTTAATTTATCTACGTCGGGAAGTGTAAAATTATATTTTTTTAACTCCTTCACTAAATCATTAAAACCATTCTCTCCCTCCTTTTCTTTAATATATTTAACTAAATACTTAACATCAGTAGCTCTCTCTTTCCCCCCAACTTTCATTATTTCAAAAATTTCTTTTTCTTGTAATTGTTTTTTATTTTTTTCCATTTAAATTTTATAAATTTATTTTATAATTTTTAATTCTTTTTGAATTAAGGTTGTTGGTATAAATCTAAAATTATTATCAATATAAAAATCTATCTCACTTCTTATTCCAAAGTTATTTTCTAAATAAATTCCTGGCTCTACTGTGTAAGCTAAATTTTTTAACAAATTTTTATTGTTCTTTAATTTTAACCCACCATATTTCCCGTGTGGACCGATGATTCCGAGGGAATGTCCAAGGGTGTGTTTAAAATCTTTGCCATAACCTAAATTTGTTATAATATCACGCGAAACCTTGTCAATCTGCCTCCCCGTAGGCATTTTTTTATTAGATAAGCTTCTCTTTATTTCTTTTATTGCCCCGTCTCTGGCTTTAACAACCAAATCAGAAACCTTTTTAATTTTTTCATCCACATTATCACCAAAATAAGCCATCCAAGTAATGTCAGCATAAGGACTGTTCTTCTCTTTTAATCTAGCCCAAATATCAATCATTATTAAACTTTCTGGTTTTAAACTCAAACAATATTGAGATGGATGATAATGAACGTGTGATGTGTTCTTGCCGAAGGCAACTACACAGTCATCGCGATCTGTTCTTAAATTATTTTTTTTATATCTCTGTAAAAT
>CAZJRJ010000095.1:0-3612 GCA_964548635.1 uncultured Gammaproteobacteria bacterium
GATGAAAAATTAAAAACTAAAGAGGAAATAACTCCTGCTAAAAGATGGTCTTTTCTAGTGGGAAAAAATGAAGGTAGTCATACTGCCCAAAGTAGATTTGTAGATTTACTTGTAAGTGATAAAGATCCTAATCTTAAAGAACTTGAACAGGCATTTAATATAGAAACTGTTACAAATGAATTTTTTAAAAAATACAAGGAATTATTTTTTAAACTTAAAGAACACTTAGATAATTTATTAGAAAAAGATGAGATAATAAAAAAAGACTTTGAGGAGAAAGAAATATCAATAGTTGATTTCGCTAAAAAAACATTAGGGCAAATAGTTTTTCTTTATTTTTTACAGAAAAAAGGCTGGTTTGGGGTTGCACCGGATAAAGAATGGGGCGAAGGGCCAAAGAAGTTTCTGCGAGAATTATTTGAAAGAAGAGAAAAATATGGCAATAACTTTTTTAATGACATTTTAGAACCATTATTTTATAAAGCACTTGCACAAGACAGAGGGAAAGAATCACTGTATCCCGACTTAAATAACTGCAGAATGCCATTTTTGAATGGTGGTCTTTTTGAACCGATGAATGGGTATATGTGGGAAATAACTGATATCGTTATTCCTGATAAACTATTTTCCAATGATTATAAAGATCCTAAAACTGGTGATATTGGAAGCGGAATCTTTGACGTGTTTGACAGGTATAATTTTACAGTAAACGAAAATGAGCCACTAGAAAAAGAAGTTGCTGTTGATCCTGAAATGCTTGGAAAGGTATTTGAAAATCTATTGGATATAAAAGATAGAAAAAGTAAGGGGGCATTTTATACGCCTCGTGAAATTGTACATTATATGTGCCAAGAGAGTTTAATAAACTACTTAGATACAGAAACAAACAATGAAATACCTCGCGAAGATTTAGAACTTTTTATACAAAAAGGAGATCGAATAATTGAAAATGACGCAATTACTTTGGAAAGAAAGGAGGGAAGAGAAAAAAAGTATGGTACCGACAAGTATCAAGACTCAACTTATAGCCTACTTTTACCCAAATCAGTAAGAGTACAAGCGGATAAACTCGATGAACTCCTAAAAAACATCAAAGTAGCTGACCCTGCGGTTGGTTCTGGTGCTTTTCCTTTGGGAATGATTAACGAAATAGTGCGCGCCAGAAAGGTTTTGAATGTTTATATTAAACAAGACATATCAGATTATGAACTAAAGAAACACACAATAACTCACTCTATCTATGGCGTTGATATTGATCCAGGAGCAGTAGATATCGCCAAGCTTCGGCTCTGGCTGGCATTGGTGGTTGACGAGGAGACTCCCCATCCGCTCCCAAACCTTGAACATAAAATAATGCAGGGAAATAGTTTAATCTCTGAATATGAAGGGATTAAATTGTTTGATGAAAGCATTTTTGAATCAGAAAAAAACAACGGGGTTAAACAATTAGCTCTCGGACTTGGAAAAACAATCTCGGAACTGAAAATGGAAGTATTGCAAGATAAAATAGCATCATTTGTTAATGAATCGCAGAAGACAAAAAAACAAAACCTAAAAGAAGAAATTGATAATTTGAAGTGGGAACTTATTGAGGAGACACTAAAAGAACAAGGAAAAGAAGGTAAACTTGAGGAAATAAAAAAACTCCGCAAAAAAAACATCTGCCCTTTCTTTATTTGGAAACTTGAGTTTAGTGATGTATTTAAAGATAAAGGTGGCTTTGATGTGGTTATTGGGAATCCGCCTTATATAGACTCTGAAGAAATGGTGAAAAAAATGCCTGACTTAAGAGATCAATATAGGGAAATATACAGCTCGGCTTCTGGGAATTGGGACATATTTGTAATATTTATTGAATTGGCTATAAATCTATGTCACAAGAGTGCCTCACATTCTTTTATTGTTCCGAATAAATTAATTGGAGAAAAATATTCAGCTGGGATTAGAAATCTTATAAAATCACAAACATCCCTTGTTGTATTAAGAGATTATTCTAATGTTAAGGTTTTTAGTTCTGCAGATGTGTACCCTTGTGTGTATGTATTAAAAAAAGAACTTAACCTTAAGGATCCATCTTTTGAGTTAATGAAAGATATATCGAAAATTAAGTATTCAATAGAGATAAATCGATCTGTTTTTTTGAATGATATCTTATGGGATAAATATTTTTTCCCAACAAATATTGTAAAATTAGTTAATAAAATTTCCCTTAATAGCCCACTAAGTGAAACAGGATTCAAGGTAGAAAATTCTGCCACTGTAGGAGAAGCATATGATATTAAAAAACTTATTTGCAAAGAAAAAAATAACAAAAACACATTTAAACTAGTAAATACTGGATCAATAGACAGATATGTTAACAAGTGGAAAATTCAACCAGTAACATATATTAATGATAAATACTTAATGCCATATGTTGACCTTGAAGGTTTTAAGGAAAATCGTATCGATCAATCAAAATCTCCTAAATTAATAATAGCAGGTATGACAAAAGAGCTTGAAGTATTTTTTGATGAAGAAGGTAGTTATTATGCAGGAAAATCTACTCTACTCATAAAAAATAATGATACATCGGCACTAAGATTTCTTATTGGGATTCTAAATAGTAAGTTAATTACTTTTTGGTATAGAATCACATTCAATTCCTTGTCGATGGCAGGTGGATATCTCAAGATAAATAATCATTGTTTTTCCCAAATACCTATAGTAAACATCAATGATGATGACAAAAAAGATATAGTAAAAAAAGTCGATCAAATTCTCACCATTACCTCAGCTCCGGATTACGACCCTAAAAACCCTCCCATAAAACAGAAAGAATTAGAAAAGAAAATTGATGAACTGGTTTATAAGCTTTACGATTTAAAAGATGAAGAAATAAAGATTATTGAAGATTCTTCTAAGAAATAATTATATAAATATGGCTAATATAAGACTACAAACAATTCTTAAAAATAAAGTTCAAGAAATTATTAACGAAAATAATTGTGATAGCTCAATAGCTTTTATTCGTTTAATGCTTAGTGAAGTTTTTGAGCTTGATGAGTTTGATATAGACGAAGCTATTACTGACGGAGGAATGGATAAAGGCATAGATGCTATTTTTGAAAAAGAAGAAGATGGAGAAAATATTTTATATATTATTCAGTCAAAATATTTTGAACAAAATCCAGATAAAACCATTGATGAAAACACTAAAAATTTAGTAGTTGAAGCTGTTTCAAATTATATTTTAGGAGATTATCTATTGGACAATTTAAATAAAAAATTAAAAGAAAAAGTTGAATTGTTAAGAGATAGACTTGCTAATGGGAAAATAGATAAAGTGGGAATAATATTTTTGACAAACGGGCAATACCCTGGTGAAAATATTATTTCTGAATTAGATCTATTTAAGCAAGATCAAGAAGGTTTGGTTTATTATAAAATTTTTACTGAAAAAGATTTATCCGAAGTTTTTTTACCTAATTCTGCAAATTTAGTAAAAGAGATTGATTTGAAAATTGTAAAAGATAGCGGAAGCGGAGAAAAAACAATTTTAAATTTACCAGATATTGATATTGTTCAAGGAAAAGTTGTTAAAATTGATATTGTGGAAGTAGCAAAAATTGT
>CAZJRJ010000096.1:0-3603 GCA_964548635.1 uncultured Gammaproteobacteria bacterium
GCTTTTAATAAATTAATTAATACTAACGCTGTTGCGTTAGATTCTAGAAACTAAGATAGTTTTTACTTTAATTTTTATTTTGTTTGTAACTTCAAGTTTTATTTTTCTTAATTCATTTTTTGAGGGTTTATTTTTTAGAATCAGTCACGTTTTTATTGATGTTAGTAGTAAATTTAGATTACTTGAATTAAGAATGGATATAAATTTAATTGAGAATAATTTTTGGACTGGCGTAGGATCTGGTCAGCAGATAATTTATTATTCAAGAAATCTTTTTCCAGGCTATAAACAATTGGTTAATAATTTCTTTTTACAAACTTTTATTGATTTGGGTGTGCTAGGTATCTCAACAGCATTTTTAATGATAATTACTATCTGGAAAAAAATAAAAAAGATAATGAAAAATAAAAATCAATTTAATAACCCAATTTATTATGGTTTTATAGCTTCCATGATAGCAGTCTTAATTAATGGACAAGTGGAAGTAACACTTTTTGCCTTGCCCTATGGAATTATATTTTGGATGCTTTTAGGAGTTTTTAGTAATTTATCTAGTTATAAATAATTATATGGATATATCAATAATAATTATAAACTACAAAACAAAGGAACAAACCCTTAAATCTGCCTTAAAGGCAAGAGAAGTTTTTGGCGACTATTCTTCTGAAATTATTCTCATTGATAACAATTCTCAAGATAAAAGTCAGAATTTTTTCCAGGAAAAATTAGGAGATAAAAGTGAGTTTAAACTAATTTTTAATAAAGAGAACCTTGGTTTTGCTAAGGCAGTAAATCAAGGCATAGAAAGGGCCCAAGGAGAATATGTTCTTTTATTAAATTCAGATGTTTTATTGGATAAAGATTTATTAAAAATGTTTCAATATGCTAAGGAAAATAAAGAAATAGGAATAATCGGACCTAGGATGGTTTATCCTGATAAAAAATTACAATTAAGTTTTGGGCGCACACCATCTTTGCTTAATGAGTTTTTTAGACTTTTTTGGCTTTATAAGTTCCTACCCTGGGGAACAGTTACTTTTAATAATATATTTAATAGGTTTAAATTTAAAAAAATAACTCAAGTTTCTTGGGTTACTGGTGGATGTATGCTCATTTCTAAAAATGTATTTACTAAAGTGAAAGGTTTAGATGAAAATTATTTTTTTGGAGTTGAGGATATAGATTTTTGTTACCAAGTAAAAAAGAATGGCTTTGAGGTAGTTTATTATCCTTTGAGCGAAGTTGTTCATTATCATGGGCAATCATCAGGAGGTAGGAGGTCTGTGTTTAAATTAAATTATGAAAGAAAAGGAATAAATTATTTTATTAAAAAGAATTTCCCTAATAAAAAAACAAGTATGAAATTAATTAACTTATTTTACAAAATTAAAATTTATTTAATTAAAAGAATTGAGAATAAAAATCTTAATAAAATAAAAGATGCGGTTTTGGCAGTTACTTATAATTGCAATGCCAGATGTGAGCGGTGTCATATTTGGAAAAGTACTGACAGAAGTCAAATAAAAGCCGAGGATTTGAAAAATTTACCCAAGAATTTAAAAGATGTAAATATATCAGGCGGAGAGCCATTTTTACTTCCTGATTTAGTAGATATAATTAAAGCTATAAAAGAAAGTTCGCCCAAAGCTGGTATTGTTATATCTACTAATGGATTTGCCACTTCTTTAATAGAAAAAAATATTAAAGATATTTTAAGGATTGATGGGAAGATTGGAGTTGCTATTTCACTAGATGGGGGAGCCAAGATTCATGACAAGCTAAGAGGCATACCAGGTGGTTACGAAAAATTGATGAAAACAATTAAGGTTTTAAAAGAAAATAATCTTAAAAATTTAAAAATATCCTTTACTTTGGGTGACGAAAATATAAGAGAATTGAAAAAGATTTATAATTTGTCTTGTGAGCTTGGGGCTGAATTTTCTTTAACCTCTGTTCATTCTGGTGATAATTATTTTGGTACCCAAAATAAAATTAATCTGATTGATAAAATAGAGGAAGAATTAGATTGGCTTATAAAAAAAGAATTAAAAAGCTTTAACCCTAAAAGGTGGGGTCGTGCTTATTATACCTATGGTTTGAAAGAATATATAAAAACAGGTAAAAGAATATTGCCTGATTATTCGGGGGAATATAATATTTTTATAGATCCTAAGAAAGATATTTATGCTTGTGACGTCTCTAGTAAAAAAATAGGTTCTATAATAAATTCAGAGTTTGTCCTAGATAATCAAAAAAGAGGCGAAGAATGTTCTAAAAGCTGGATGATATGTACTGCTCGCGGGGCTATAAAAAAGCACTGGATAAGAGCAGGGCTTTGGCTTTTGAAAAATAAATTTCTATCTCTATGAAAATTTTATTAGTTAACAATTATCATTACTTGCGCGGAGGTTCAGAAAGAGCTTATTTTGATTTGTCTAATCTTTTAAAAGACGAGGGCCACGAAGTCTTTCATTTATCTACAATCAATCCTAAGAATCAGACAAGTAATTCCGAGGATTATTTTATCAAGGATTGTGATTTGAGTAAAAAATACCCTTTATTTAAAAAAATTAGTATATTTTCTAGGATGATTTATAATTTTGAAGCTAGAAAAATGGCCAGGAAAATTGTGAGAGAAAAAAAGATAGATATAGTTCATCTTCACAATATATATCATCACTTAAGCCCTTCAATAATAAAAGTTTTCAAAAAAAATAAGATTCCAGTGATAGAGTCTCTTCATGATTATAAAATGATATGCCCTAATTATAAGATGTTTAATAACGGGAAAGTTTGTACTAAGTGCGTGCATGGTGCTTATCTAAATTGTTTAAAAGATAAATGTATTGATAATTCACGTTTTAAAAGCCTGGTTTTAACAATTGAAGCTTTTGTAAATAAAAAAAGATACAGAGAGGTGGATTTATTTTTATGCCCTAGTAAAAGGCAAAAAGAGTTTTTTGTTAAAGCTGGAATAAAAGAGGAGAAGCTTATGGTTTTGCCACATTTTTTTGAGGGTAAAAATTTTGATAATGAAAAAAATTACGAAGAAAAAAATTACCTGCTTTATTATGGTCGTCTTTCAAGAGAAAAAGGAGTAGATGTTTTAATTGAGGCTTTGGTAGGCCTTTCTGAAAAGAGATTATTAATCGTGGGAGAGGGCGATGATAAAAAAAGACTAGAAAAATTAGTTCTAGATAAGGGGCTTGATGATAGAATTGAATTTAAGCCTTGGGCATCTGGTGATTCTTTAGTAAGGATAATAAAAGAAGCTAGGGCAGTAGTATTTCCTTTCGTATGGGAAGAGGTCTTTGGCTACACTTTACTTGAATCGCTTTTCCTCGGTAAGTTAATTATAGCTTCAAATATAGGCGCGGTTTCTGAGATAATAAAGGACGGCTATAATGGTATTTTATTTAATGTTAGTGATGTTGATGATTTAAGAAATAAAATATTGCAAATAAATGAGAAGAAAGAACAGATTTTGCCAAACACTAAAAAAACTATTTTAAGATATGATAAAAATGAATATTATCAGAACCTGATGAATATTTATAAAAATTTAATATTCCTTTAAGAATATAACTGAAACAACAAAATAAG
>CAZJRJ010000097.1:0-3573 GCA_964548635.1 uncultured Gammaproteobacteria bacterium
AAAGTGAAATTAAATTAAGAGAAGATAAATATGCTTTTTTATGAGGACTTAATTTGTAAATACAAAATAGAGATTTTAAAAAATAAAATAATTTAAAATTTTTTATAATAAAATTAAAGTTTTAGATATATTCCACTTAAGAGATCAATGGAATAAAAAATAGCAAATTTTAAAAAAATGTAGAGGTATTCAGATTTGATTGAACTATAACACAAATATAAAACAAAGTCAAATAAATCTCGTATTTAAAATCAACCTACAAAAAATAACGTTAATTTTAGCGTTATTCTTCCAGTGCACGAAGTCACTATGATTGCTAGAATTTTTTTTCTAAAAACAAAACTTTCGATTTATATACCAAACTTAAAATAACGCGGACTCGTAAAAAAAGTTTTTAAATATTGCTGCAATTTTTTTATAATTTTCTATATTAGGGCAATGACCTCAACAATACATCTACCTCTCGAGCCTTCTCTAATGCCATCTCAAGTTCAATATCACTCTCAGCTATAACCCCTTTAAAATATTGGTATAAGTCACAATTTAGCTTAATATACTCATGAGGCTTAAGCTTCTTTTCTTCATCAACTGGAACACCTTGTTCATAAGCACTGAGCTTCTGAACAGCAAATCCAGCATAATCCACGGCTGCGCTAGCTAAGTTTTTTACATTCTCTACAACCAATCCGCTAGCCACAGAAGCTGCGTTTGCTGTCATCGCAGCTACGTCGGGAATACCTCCAGCCAAAATAGATCCAACGCGAGTTGCAAACTCCATAATAGCAAGATTGGTCATATCGGCTAAACCATTCAAGCAATTTTTATTGGAGTCTAGCATGGCAACACTCATATCAAGCCTTACTGCGTTTATCTCTTTTACTGTATTAGACCAAACTTGTTTTTCCTTTAGCAAATTTGATCGAACCTCAGCGATAGTCGTTTCATCCCGAACGCAAACTCCCTCTAAACAAACTTTCTCAAAATCCAAACTACCAAAAACTTCAATATCCTCACCACAATTTGTATCAAAAGTTTTCACACATTCGTTTTCACGTGCGTCACAGCCCATTTTCCAGGCCACGTCAGCTTCACAAACCGGGTCACAATCTGAGTCAAATTTACAATCTCCCTCTTTTTCTTCTTCATCGTCTTCAAGCTCTTCTGTTTCACTTTTAGTAACACAAACATTGTCCTTTACTACTTCATTTTGCACACATAGACTGCAAGTATTTCCAATAAAAGATCCATTCTTCTTGGCACAGTTTTCCCTCAAATCATCCACGTCTCCATTTTTCCATTTGTCATACTTATCCCACACATAATCTTTTGCCTCTCCACTGCTCATACCCACAGCCCCACAATGCTCATTATGAAAAGCACATTTACAATACTGATAATTAACATGAACCCCACAATAATTATCTTTAATATCGCTATTTCCACAAGCCGAAAGAAAAAGGACACAAACAAGACTAATTAAAAATTTTAATCTCATAAATTCATTATTAAGATATTTAAGTAGAACTCTACTATCAGATAATAATCATTATATTAAAAATGAGTCAAAAACTACTTAATCTACCTTTAATTTACCATTTTAAAGAGAAAGTATCAATTAAAAAAACCCAAAAAAAGGACCCTTCGGTCCTTTTTCAGTACCACACAGGCATGTGGGTCTATTTACACAGTTTTTATCAAGCACGAGCTCGTGAAGGACGTTAGAACTGAATTTGTTAAAAATAATACCAAAATATTTATTCCAACTCTAAGATAGTTTTATTTTTTCCACTTCACTTTCATGTATTCCTTGCCACCCTTTAGTTCTTCGATCATCTGTTTTAATCATTTTTGTTTTGTTTCTTCTAGTTTTACCCGAACGATCCAAGCGATATAATCATTTCTTTGATATGGCAGGCGTTCAAGGTATTTATCCATCATTCCTTCTTTCTCTGTCACTATTTTAACAAACAAAGGAATTTAAAATATACAAATCAATATATCAAAAATCACAGCTAAGTTTAGCTGTGATTTTGTCCGCACGGGTGTTGCCTCTCAGTTCGAACCTATTTTATGAATACTGATAACATTATTATAATACCCAATTTAACAAATGATATAACTTAAAACTAGTCTCATTTACGTTTACGTTCTCTTCCTTCCATATATCTTTCAAGAGACTCCCTTGTAGTCAGCCAATTTCGTCCTTCTTTGTAAGCCTCTAATTTTCCGTTTCTAGCTAGAAGATTTAAATACTTCTCTGTGAATTTAGTAGATTTAGCTAATTCTGACAAACTTGTATATTTTTCTTTTTGTTTGTTCTTGGGAGTCAAAACGCTTAGATAAATATTAAGCGTACGTTCAACCGTTCTGGCTATAAAATTAACAAAGGGCAAATAATCACCCTTGTCAGCAAGACTCAAAGTTGAATAATACCGTTTACGATCATTTTTTAACACTACTGCCAAAGGAAAACCTGCTTGCATTAAGATTATATTCATTGCTAGTCTTGAACTACGACCATTACCATCAAAAAATGGATGAACGTTAACCAGCTTGTGATGAATTATGCTAGCTAATTCTATCGGATGTAATTTCTGATTCAAGGAATACCATTTAATCATATTTTTCATTAATTTTGGAACTTCAATTGCCTCAGGAGGCCTATGAGAAGCTCCACCAATAATAACTCCACTATTTCGATACCGACCTGCCCATTCTTTGTCTATATTCTGCTGAACTATTTGATTCAATGAACGAATTAAATTTTCAGAGAAAGTATTTTTTTTGCCTCTTTCGACTAAATCATATATATATTCCAAGGCCTCCTGATGATTTTTTGCCTCAAGATGATCTTTTAACGGTTTCCCTTTAATGGTTATGTCCTTATTAACCACTAAATAAGTTTCTTTAAGCGTTAAACTATTTCCCTCAATAGCGTTTGAGTTATAAGTCATTTCAATCTCAAACTGCTCTTTTAGTTTTTTAACAACACTAACCGGAAGCGGTCTAAATTTATTTAAACGCTCAAGTTTCTCCTTAATTCTTTCTTTAATTTTTTGATCTAAATATGTCATATATTCTTAATATGGTTTAATGATATTATTATACTATACCATATTAACAGATTTGTCAAGTTTTACGAACAATAACTATAAACTATTCTCTTTCAACAAAAATATCAATTCGCCTTTTTGAAGAATCTGACAAAAATTCATCAAACGAATATTTTTCTAATGGGGTTAAGCCCCTCCCTGAATATTCCAATGTCCTATATAAATACCCAAGGAACGAACCTGCGTAACGGAACCTTTCTGTGCATCCCCTGATATGTTCTTGAATTAATTCGTCATAGCCTTTCCAATTGGCTATGCTATTGTCATTCTCAATCCATTGATCCACCAATCCCTTTGATAGGCTTACTATTTTTTGTTTAGCTAAAACATTTCCCTTTTGAGCAATTCGTACTAATCTAATACTTATCCAATCACAAACCATTTTATCTTCTTTAGTGGATTGCCACAAAAAGGTATAAAGTTTATTGCTATATTTTTCTAAAATAATATTTAATTCTCT
>CAZJRJ010000098.1:0-3549 GCA_964548635.1 uncultured Gammaproteobacteria bacterium
GTCTTGATATAAATTCATTATCTCTTGATATTTTTTTATTCCTTCTTTTGCATTGTTTACTGCTTCTATAATTTGTTTTTTAGAAAAATTTAATTCCATTCTATGTTCATTATTTATTTAATTTATATTATTTTATTCTCCATACATTAATTCCCAATAATCTTCCACTTCACGAATACTTGGACTCCAAAGAAGCCACTTACCGTCCACCTCTTTTACTTCCCACTGACCTTTAAAGTATCTATATATTATTTCATCACCTACAAAGTCTTTGCTAGTAAGCCAAACATGAATAATCTTGTCATTTTTTTCATCTACTTCAATTTTCACCAACGTAGTGTCTAAAAGAGATTCATAACCTATTTTCCAAAGACTAAAACCATAACCTTTGTTAAAATTATCGGATAAGAGTTTAAACGCCTTTTCCAACTTCCTTATTTTTAAATAATTATAAAATGAACTAACCGCATCTAATGGACTTTTATTTGGCTCAAAAGTTATTCTTTCTATATTTTCAAGAGAACTAGATGAATGTTCCATTTCTAACCATTTATCCTTAATAGTGTGAGCTGAAATGGCAAAGCCCATTCCAGTTAAAGCCAAGGTATTAACTCCTACCACATCTCCGCAAGCGGTAACCATTGGTCCACCACTAACTCCCCCAACAAGCTCATTGTCCATTTGTAAATAATCAACATTATGTTCTTTAAAACTACGCCGACCAGCCAAGGTACCGACACTCACACTGGCTTCACCAGACAATGTGCCACCTAGAGCAAATCCAATAGCAATTAATTCCTCTCCTGACTCCAATTCTTTATCATTACCAAGATTTAATGCTGGCAACTGTTTTTTAACTTTAATGATGGCTAAGTCTGCATCCTTGTCGGTCATAATTATTTCACCGTTCTCAAAAGTATTATCTGGAAATATTATCTTGGGGCTAGGTTCAAATTCAATAACATGAAAATTAGTAAGAATCAAACCATTATTATCAATTGCAAAACCAGATCCTTCAGCCTCGCCACCAACAACTCGAACTACTGATTTTCTTACTTCCTTAATAACATCAGTTCTTTTACAAGAAAATTTATTATTAAAAGTTTCTTCCATTTTAATTAAACGGGAATCAAAATCTTCTTGGTTGTCCATAAGATCCGAAAACATCATGAGCATGGAAGCAAACCAGATTATAACCAAAAAAATAAGGATTACTACAGTCCAAATAATCCTCTTGCTCCACTTATCAAATCTCCCCCCGATTTTTGATCTTCTATAATTTTTATATCTCTGGAAAGAATTCATAACTCTAATTTAATTTTTATCTATCTCTTCTCGTGTATTAAAATAAAGATTGCCAAAGCTAATCTATAAAGTTTTTAACCCTTTCATCAAATTGTTCTTCTGTTATTTAATAACCTTTCTCTAAAATTTTAGGGAATAGATCATTACGAATCTCAAACTCTTCTCCGAACATCATATAAACAGTCATTCCCCCATCCTCCGCTACAATTTTTGTAGGGCGATCAGAATCACCAAAATGAAAATATAATGGTAACCCAGCTAAAGCTTCATTTTTTAGGCTTTTATTTGTATCTTCTATAATTTTTATTATAAATTTTTTTTAATTAATCTATCTGGTTCATCTTCTAGGTTTATTAATATAAATTTAGAAGATGAATTGTTTTTGTTTAATATATCTTTCTCCGCCTCCATTATATAATCATCAAACCATCGAAAATTTTTAGTAAAATCAATGGCTTCTGTTTTTAACGTTTGCCAATCGGTTGGTTTTATTTTTTCTAAATATTTAAAAGCTTCTTCTGGTAATTTTCCTTCTAGATGATTAAGTACATTGTTACCTCCTCCCCTACAATGAGTTGTAAGCCAATAGACATTATGATTATCCGTAACATATTTCAAAAAATCAACAACATTATTGGCTGGACTATTGTCTTTTTTTATTAATACGCCGTCAATATCTAAATAAATATTCATATAACTATTTTTTTAACACCCCTAACGAGACTAAATATTATATTTTCTTTAATTCCTCTAAAATCCTAACCATCGCCAAAGTATCTAACTCACAATATTTTAATAGATCATTATAGATATTATTTTTATCCTCCTGGCTCATTTCCATTGTCACCATATCTCCCCAAGTGTTTGAGGCAAGCATGCCGTCACCTATATTTAAATCTCCGTAACTAAGCTCAGGCACCACCACTGGTAAAACCTTCTTTAGTGACGCACTACCATGGAATTCTTTATGTACATATTAAAAATTAATATTTCCTAGCTTTTCCCTTCTTTTCTTTTTTAATTTTTTAAATTCTCATAAGCTACTTAACACGTTACTTAACAAAATTATTTATAGACTTAAATTAACCCATTCTTTTAATTCTGAGCTTTTTGCAATTTTCCACAAACCAGAAACTTCTTTAACCAAACCACCTTTAAATTTTTTATTTTTCTTTAACCAACCCTCAAGAGATCGAGCTCTTATCTTTGCTCCTTCGCCTTCTGCTGTAAAACCGCTCTTTGTATCTACAATCCAACTATCTTTTTCCGTTTTTATAAACCAATCTGGAAAAAACAACCTGCCGTCTTCTCTTTTCACTGAAAAATAGTCTGATCCTTGGTCTCCGTTTTTATACCACCAAACCACAGAATTATTTTCTTCTAAATATTTAACAAAATCTTTCTCGTTCTGATTATTTTTTTCAATATAACAAGGTTCCATTGCACACCTCTTGCTTTCTATTTTTTCAAAAATACTACTATACTTTATTTTTGATAACGGAACTTTTATCATTTTTGTTTCGTGCTTTCTTTTGTCTTTTTCTTTTTCTTCATCTTCTCTAATTTCTTTATATTTCAAAAGGGCTTTATTGATAACTGGTACCAAAATACTATTAGCTCCTTTCATTAAATCATTAACTACATATTGGTAATATTCTTTTTTTTCTCCAATTTTTAATATATCTTCAAAAAATACATTTAGGGAAGATTTTAAAATTCCATAGGAACGAGCGATTCCCCCATATTTTGATTCTTCTTCCTGTCTAGATAACACCTCTATACATAATTTCTTATATAATTTTTCTACATCACTCAATGACATTTCTTGTCCAAAGTCTTTTGATTTTTTTAGGTTTTTTATAAAATTATCATAGTCAGTAATTTTTTGATCAAAAATTAAATTTAAATTTAACTGCTCTTTAAAATAAAAACCTAATTTTTCTAAAGCTCTCTTATTCTTAAAAGATTTTTTTGCAATACCCAAAAATGTACTCTGAAAAGTCTTTCCCAGGTCGTTATAGCTAGTCCTCTGGGAAATGAAGGTTTCTAATTCAATCTGTTTAATTCCATTTTTTATAACAGAATCATAAATTTTAGTTTCATTTGGACCAATCCCTTCAAAATTTTTGTAACTCTCTATAATTTCATTTTTGGTATAGGTTGTATACAAATAAGAATGATTGAGTGTAGAATTTAAATATTTTTTAGCTTCTGGCATTCTCAAAATTCTACCTAAAAGCTGAA
>CAZJRJ010000099.1:0-3471 GCA_964548635.1 uncultured Gammaproteobacteria bacterium
TCTTTTTCATCAGTCCCAGAATCTCCCCCATATAATGAGCAACAATCAAGATAAAATAAATATCAGCCCTAACTACGTCGAATATATTAAAAAGATTGATATTTTATTAAGACAAAGGAGTGATGATTTTGAGATATCTGAGTATATAATAGATAAAGAGAATAAAAACGATAATCTAGTAAAAGCTAAAATTAAAAATGGTCCTATAGCTTATTTTAATACAAAAAACGAGCCCGAAGCCCAATTTAAAAAATTAATCTTAGTAAAAGATGAACTAGGGGATGATTTTTGGAATAAAATTTACATAAATCTAGAATTTGGAGATAAGGTTTTTTATCAGTAATAACAGAACTTATGGAAACTTTTTTTAAAATTGTATTTTTTTTAGCAATAATAATTTTTTGTTTGATAATAGTTGGTTTCTTTTTATTATTTTTAAAGATAAGTTTACTTTTTACACCTGAAATACATATATTTGGTGTAACCATAACCTAGAAAGACCTGTATTTGCAAAACCCCGGAATATAGGCTAAAATACATACATAAGGTTAATTAATCTACATAATAAGAAGTTATAGTAGTTATTCCCTAATGAACAAAGGGTCGCTAAAATAAAACTATGTCATATAAACCAATAGAAGAATATATAAAAGATTATCTAGATTATCTAGAAATTGAAAAAGGATTGTCTTCTAATACCCAAAAAAATTATTTTCGTTTTCTTACTAAATTTTTCAAATGGTTGGAAAGTAATAATTTAACAAGTTTAACCCCTAACAACCTAAATCCTGACCATATATCAAAATACAGAATCTTTTTAGCTAGGCATGTAGACGCTAGAACGAAAAAATCATTAAAAAAATCAACTCAGAACCTGTATTTAATATCACTTAGGTCTTTACTTGAATATTTTACAGAAAAAAACATACCCTCCCTATCCCCCACTAGCATAAAATTAGCCAAGGATAAAAGTGATAGAGAGGTTAAATTTTTAAATCTAAATCAAGTAAAAAAATTACTATCGACTACGAGCTCAAAAAATATCATAGCCTTGCGTGATCGGTCCATATTAGAAGTCCTTTTCTCGACTGGTCTTCGTGCCCAAGAACTTACAAATTTAAATCGGGATCAACTCAGAATAAACGAAAGAACCGAAGACTTAGAAGTTGTAGTAGTTGGAAAAGGTGGCCGTGTTAGAACTGTTTATTTTTCCAGTAGATCAATAAAATATTTAAAAAAATACCTTGACGCAAGAAAAGATTTAGACGAAGCGCTCTTTATAAACTATTGGCCAGCCGCTAAAAGATCTAATGAATTAAGACGTTTAACCGTAAAAAGCATAGATAATATAGTTAAAAAGTATGTAAAAATTGCGGGGCTACCGACCACAACCACACCACACACCCTAAGACACTCCTTCGCCACTGACCTATTATCTCAGGGTGTGGACTTAAGGCTAGTTCAAGAATTTTTAGGTCACAGAAATATTGCCACCACTCAAATATATACTCATGTAACAAAAAAACAACTAAAGGATGTTCATAAAAAAATACACGGGGGTGATAGATTGGATTAGAGACACTCTCCCCTATCTCATTTTATTTTACAACAAAAAAAATCCTGTCATAAGAACAGGATTTTTTATTGTAAAATATTATAAATTTTTGATTTTAAAGATCTGACAAACTTAATCTTTCCTTAATCTTTCCGCTAATATTATTAATATATTGGATATCATCCTTATTATCACACCAAATAATTATTAACACAGCCCCTCTTCTAAGATATATCTTTCTATTATTTTTATCTTTTGTTATCTTTTCTCTCTCACCGCTTAGGTCTTCAGAGGTTTTATATTTTATAGCCATTACGCCTAATTCATTGTCAGTATTTTTATTTTTATAAGTTGAGGTATATAATTTTCCCACTTTACTAGGATTAACCCCTGAATACAAATAACTAAAATATTCAACATTATAAATAAAACCAGGGTTTGACTTTAATCCAATCCTGCTCATTTCTGCCTGATCTAAATTTTCTAGTTCGAAAGTTTCTGGAATTTCTTCGTCTTTTAAAGTATAATCTTGGGGATAACTTGCGTTATTATCCACCTTTTCTGGAACCTTTTCGCCCACTTCTTTTGAGCCAAAAAAACTAATAACAAAAACAAAGCCAATCAAGATTATAATTATGCCAATAATTATAACTAAAAGCTTTTTATTTATTTTATTTTTTTCCATACTTTTTTATTATTTATATAAATTATGGTAAATAATTAAGTGGGTTGACGGGGATTCCATTAAGTCTTACTTCAAAATGAAGGTGAGGTCCTGAGGTTAAATTTCCAGATCCGGCTGTTCCGGGCATTCCCCCGCTTAAAGCTATACTCTGTCCCTTAGTCACATATTCCTCTTCTGCTACTAAGGGTTTAGAAATATGACCATAAACCGTAGCCAGACCATCGGCATGAACAACCATTATATAACCATAACTAGAGCTACCTGGATTAAATTTAACTCTAGCAACATAGCCAGAACCTGCCGATCTAATAGTAGAACCCTGGGGAGAGGCTATATCAATCGCTGGATGTTCAAAAAGATACCTAAAAGGATATTCAGGGTCATGAAAATAAGCAGTAATACGTCTATTTGAAACAGGCCAACCAAGGCCACCACTATCCACCTGAATATCATCTTCTGACATTTTTTCCATCTCCTCCCTCACCCTTTTTTCCAAGGCCACAATTTCATTAGAAACCTCTTGATTCTCTCGTTTTGCTCGCTCTAAAAGACTCTGATATTTATCCTCTGAATCTTCTGTTTGATCTAGGATAAAAGTTTTAGTTTCCCTCTCATCACTCAAAGCCATCTTTTGATTTTCAAGTTCTCCCTTTAATTTAACTAAATTATTAGTCTCCTCTTCTAGTTCTTTTTTGTTAAGCTCCAAGTCATCTTTATATTGCTTTAATTCTTGAACACTATTTTCCATTTCCTTATTCACATCTTCTAGATACCTAACTTTATTTAAAAATTCAGATAAAGAATCGTTCATTAACAAAACCTCAAGAGTGTCAATCTGACTTTGCTTGTACATTAAATTAAGTATTTTAGAGATATGACTCTTTTCTTCCTCTATCTGTTTTTCCCGACTTTCTATCTCAAAATTAACCTTTCTTATTTCAAGATTTGATTTCTGTATTTTAACCTTAGTGTCCTCTATATCTAATTCTGCCTTAGCCAGCTTATTGTCCAGGATTGCTAATTGATTTTTTAAACTTGCTTGTTCTCCCTGAATTCGCTCAATTTCATCTGCGTATTTTTCTCTTTGCTCCTTTATCCTATCAATCTCTTTCTTTCTTGAATCTATTTGAGAATTTAAAAAATTCACCTCTTTGTTTGATATAACTTCCTGACTATAAGTAGGTTTAATCACACCAAAAAACAAAAAACAAACTAAAATAAATAAAACGGA
>CAZJRJ010000100.1:0-3461 GCA_964548635.1 uncultured Gammaproteobacteria bacterium
AATATCAGTCGCGTATATACTGATATTATCATATTCCCACAAACCCTGACTCTCCGAGCCATAACTAAAAATAAATCTAGTCTGAAAGGGTAAACTAAAAAATAAAAAATAAATACCGTATTCAATTATACAATTAATTTTTTTAATAATAACGCTCATTAAATTTTTTCTAAATTTTTTATATACTTTTCTACATATTCACCCCTTCTGTCTTTGGAATGAAGTTTTAAAATATCATCATTAATAACAACCCGATTATCTTTATTCATTCCTTCTTTCAAGTCTTTATTCATGAAACTTAACTGAATCATTTTAGATAATTTTTCTGTCGGAATAATAAAAATATTTAAGACTCGCTTTATAGTTTTGAAATTTTTTTTGAAATTTAGGGTACTTTTTATATTCCAGTTAGGTAATTCCTCTTCTAGCCAATTATTTTCTTTAATAAATTTTTCATAAGTATGATTACTGTTATAAATAGGGTCTAATCCTGCCATCCAATAAGCAAAGTATATATCATCTTTTAGTCTAAGATTTTCAAAATTAAAAAATTTGGGAGTAGTAAAAAAATTTAAACAAATTTTATCCTTTTCATTATTTGGCTTAGGTCTCAAGCCTAAAAATTTAATCACTAAAACACAAAATAAACGAGTTGTCCAAATCTTTCCAGCCTCTGCCACGATAAATAAATCTATATCACTTTCTTTTCTTAAATTATAATCACCTATTGTGTTACTAAGGGCTATCATTTTTACTCCTGGAATTTTTTTGAAGATAAAAGAAATTTTTTTTGCCCTTTTAATTTTCTTCTGATAATAATTATATCTTTCCATTCTAATATCAACAATTGAACCCCTGCCTTTTAAAAAATAAAATCCATTTCTAGTCTCTAGTCTCACGAGCTTAGATTTATTTAAAATATCAATTATGTCAGACCAATGTACTTTGACTCCTAAATACTGCCAAATTTCAAAAGAAGTTAGGGGATAAGAAAATAAATCAAAAAAAGCAATTAACTTAATAATCGCTTTTTTTATCTCAATCTTTCTGTTTTTATCATTCAAATACATAAACTCTTATTAATTCTCTTTAGGTCTATCTAATTCCTTAACTTCAATAGAGGCATCTTGCTCTGTTATTCTAGAAACATCTTTGTCTACTTTTTTAAATTCTTTACAAGCGTTATTATAATGCCCCACTGTCGTTCCTAAACTATTACCCATCTTTTTTAGAAAATCGTCATAACTCAAAATGTGTCTTCTTAATTTTTCTACATTTTTTCTTATATCTTTGGCAGACTCCTCTATCTGTAGAGCTCTTAAGCCTTGCAAAACAGTTTGCAAGTAAGCTAGAAAATTAGTTGGGGACACAATTATCACGTGCTTCTCTTTAAAAGCATAATCAATTAAATCTCTTGAATTAATATTATTAGTTCCACCCACTTTGCCAATCAACAAATCATAATATATTGACTCAGAAGGTATAAACATAAAAGCAAAATCCATGGTATTCTCACCCGGCTTAACATATTTACTTGTTTCATCAATTCTTGATTTTAAATCATTTTTAAATTGCTTGGTATATTTATCTATTGACTCCTTATCTTTTGCGTTTATTATCTTTTCATAATTTTCTAAACTAAACTTAGAATCAATCGGAATAATTTTATCTTTAACAAAAACAACCGCATCAACTATACTTCCATCTTTGAAAGAATATTGCATCTGAAAATTCTTAGGCGGTAGTACATTTTTTAGAGTTTCTTCTAGAAAATACTCTCCTAGTATCCCTCTTTGTTTAGGATTCTTAAGTATGTTTTGTAAATTTTGAAGCTGGCTGGAAAAATTAACAACTTGTTTATTGGTTTCATCTAATTTGGTTAATTTCTCGGAAACTTCTGAAATAACTTTCTGACTCTGCCTATGTATATCAGACATAAGCTTATTCGCCTGTTTAGTAACATCCTGCATGACGCCGGTACTTTTACTAAATTGATTTTGAGTTGCGTTATGAGTTTCTGACAATTTTCCGTCTATTGTTTTTCTCAATTCTTCGTTTTGACCCGCGAGCTGATTTAATCTATCCATTAACACATCTGAATTTGAGTTTCCTTTCCCCTTTTTTTGAGTTAAAAAAATTAAAAAAATGATTATTACGATTAAAATTATAAGTAAAATTGTCGAGACAATATTAAACATAAACTTTTATTTAGTAACCTCTTTTATCAATTTTAAGGTCAAATTTTTAAGAAGACCTATTGCGCTATCTCTTGCTCCTTTTATTTTTTTAATATTTTTTATTTCCCGCAACACTTTTTATATTTTTTACCACTTCCACACGGACAAGAATCATTACGGCCCACTTTGTCGCCCTGATCATTTTTAACTTTAGGTTTGTAATTATTAGATGTTACGCTTACCCCAGAAGAAGAAGAACTGCTCATAGTCTTAGCAGGAGCACTAAATTGTTGGGCTCTTTCTGAAAGAGTAGGCGCCGAAAAATTTCCCTCTACCCTTCTGTTGCTTATCCCTAATTTAAACACACTATAAACAACTTGTTTTTGAATTGTGTTATTTAACTCATGAAACATCCTATGAGATTCTCTTTTATATTCTATTAACGGGTCGCGCTGACCATAACCCCTCAAACCAATTCCCTGGCGCATATGACTCATGGCCTCCAGGTGATCAACCCAAAGAGTATCAATAGCCCTAACTAAAATTTCCTTTTCTACCCGATGCCAATTTATTTCATATTCTTTAATTCTCTCTTCTATCCCGTTATAATTATCTCTAGATAGTTTAACTAAGTGTTCAATAACAGCGGTCCTTGCTTTAGCTTTGTCCAATTTAGTGTTATCGCTCACTAAATCAGTTAAATCTTCTTTTAACTTATCTCGTACCGGAAAAATAGTAGAAGCTATTTGATATATTTCTTCTAAATTCCAATCACTTATTTTTTCGGCCGAGGTGTGAAAACTAACCACTTGTTCAATCTCATTTTCTATCATTTCCAAAATTATTTTAGACAAACCACTATTCTCATTTTCGTCTTTTTTTGCTAACTCAAGTATTTCTTTTCTCCTCTTGTATATAGCCTCTCTATGCTTGTTAATGACGTCGTCATATTCAACTAAATGTTTTCTAATATCAAAATTATTTCCTTCAACTTTTTTCTGAGCTGATTCTATAGATTTTGAAATAATCTTATTTTCGATCGGAACATCTTCGGGAACCTTTAGAGTAGACATAATTTTTTTCATTCTGTCGCCCCCGAAAATTCTCATAAGATCATCATCCGTAGAAACATAAAATTGACTAGAACCAGGATCCCCCTGTCTTCCGGCTCTTCCCCTTAACTGATTATCAATTCTCCTTGATTCGTGTCTTTCTGTTCCCAGGACATGAAGACCGCCTACTTTTTTAATTTCTTCATGCTCGCTTTCCTCTGAAGGGTCTCCT
>CAZJRJ010000101.1:0-3444 GCA_964548635.1 uncultured Gammaproteobacteria bacterium
CTTTATCTTGGCGGTCTTACTTCAGCTGATAATCTAAAACTTCCAGATACAATTAATGGTTACCTTAATCTTAATAGCCTTACTTTAGCTGATAAAGAAAAATTACGAGAAAGATATCCGTATTTGGCAGATAAAATAAAATAACCGAGCTTAGTTCGGTTAAGAATTTGGATATTTAATTTTACCTAGTTTTAGTAGAATAATTATCTGAAAATATTTTAGATTCTTGGTATATCTTCCAGGTTTGATTAAAGTCTTGATCTGTAAATATTTTAATAAAGTTACGACTCCCACCCCAAATTTCCATCTACTTTTGTAGGTGGTTATTTGATATAATAAAGTTATGAAAAAAATACTAATGATAATTATCGTTTTGATTTTAGTATTCTTATTGTTATTATCAATGGGTTTGCTTTCTGGATATGATCTTGGCCCAGAAGAAATACTTCAAAAATTATTTGGCAATTAAATTAATTTATAATCTTGGTTCGAATATCGTTCACGACTCCGATCCAACATATTTTTACTGCAGTAGACCGACATATATCGTTTAATGTTAGTTAAAAAAAGAAACTCAGTTTATGCTGAGTTTCTTTATTGGAGTCAAGTTTGTAAAAAAAGCCTTAAATAAAGGACATTCTTTGCTCTAGGCTGAATCCTATCATAAGGACCTTGTTTATGATATTCTTTAACTATAATAATTAATCCTTAAAATGATGCAAAAAATTAATAAAAAAATAGGTTCACAAATTATTAGTGGTTTTTTAAAATTTTTAGCAATAGCAGTTCTTATTTTAGTGATTATTGTTATTATAATTCCTTTATCTTTAAGTATCGTCAAAGGAAAGGACATTTTACCCGTTGACGACTCTAAATTACAATTACAAACAATTAATATCCCTAAAGAAGAAAATGCTTTTTATGATCTAGACTATGATTATAAAACGTCTGGAAAAAATTTAATTGATATAAAAAATATTCCCCAAGGAAAACAATTAGTTTATGATTATTTAGAAAGCAATGAATGGAATCAGGAAGCTGTTAAACAATTTTTAGCTGACAATGAAGAGGTGTTACGGGATTTTACCTCTGCCGCATCTAAAGGAAAATTTCAATTGCCCTATACAGACGACCCTTCTAAAATTTCGAGAGACATACCTGTGACGCCATTAAATGGTTGGCGAGAAATGAGTCGTTTGAGTGGTGTTAAAGCAATTTGGTTGGCTAAAAATGGTCAAGACCAAGAAGCATTGAACGAAGCCTTCAAATCTATTATTGTTGGAAATGCCATTGAAAACTCACAAAGTCCTCTCATTACCCATTTAATGGGTATTTCTATAAAGGATAATGGTTTAGATATTTTGCAAAAAGTTATCTTAATAATTCCAAAAAATTCTTTGGCTTTATTGGAATATCAATCTAAATTAAAAAACTACCAAGCAAAAGGTAACTTAGCTCCTTTCTCAATAGAATATATTGTTTGGAAACAAGCTTTGGATGATTCTTTGCAGGCTAATAATGCTGAGTTGGGAATAGTAGCAAAAATTTTAATGAAGAATAAATTTTATTTCAAAAAAAATCTAACCACTAGTTATTATTTTAATCTTTATGATCGATTAGCTATTGAGGCAGGAAAGGATTGTTCAGAGATAGTAAAAGTTCAAAAATCAGTAAAACCGCTCGAGGTAAACAACCCATTAAAAATGTATTTTACAGAAAATTTAGTCGGAAAATATTATTGGATGGGTTTTCCTGAAATAGCCTTAAATAATGTTTTGGAAAAAAAATGTGCTACCGAAAGAAAGCTTAAAGAAACTATTTTAATTATTAATAGTATAGAATAAGGTTCTAGATTGGTTAATAAATATGAAAGATATGAAAAATAAAAAAGTAATAATCATTGTAATAATATTTTCTTTATTATTTATTCTTTTTGGTTTATTTTTCTTAATTCCTGCGACGTGTAAGAATGATTTTAAGATATATCCAGAAAAAGGATATTGTGAATTTAACTTAAAAACCTGCGAGGGTTTATTCGGTTGTAAGGAATATGAGAATGTACAAGTCCCGTGCGGAAGTGTATCTACTTTGTGCGGCGGTAAAGTGCTTTGTGATTGCGATAACGATGAAGATCCACTGAAATACTCTGTTGACAACATTAATGTTTTAAAAGAGTATAGATCTTTTAGTTATACATCTGAACAATTAATGGGGATGTCTGATGAGTGTGGGGTAGAATATGATGTTGGTTATTTTGATAGATTGATATCGAAGTTTAATGATTCAATGGAAATTATATATAGTTTTAAGTACCAAGGCGATGATCAAGCTTCCAGAGCCTTCGTGGTAACCCTTTTGCCAAATAAGACAGAATATTCATCTCTTAAAGAGTTTAAAAAAGATTTTGATTTATGTGCTGCAGGTGGAGATCTTTATCCAATGCAGTTAAATGAAGATTATCTTCTTTTTGTAAATTCTTGTGGTAGTGGTGCTAGTGATGGTTCTGATACTAATTTTTCCTGTGATGAGGTTAAAAAGATAGTCGAACCAAGTTTAAAACTAAATTTAAAGTAGTAAATAGATTTAATTAAAACAACACAAATCGACTTAAATTTATCTTAACCTTGTTAAAAAAGTTCGGAAGCTGTCTCTGTACGCGAGCCAATCTTAAAAATAGGCTGAAAAGCCTATTTTTGTTGGTTAAAATTAGTTCGAATATTTTTAGTCAATTTTAACTATTTTAATAAAAGACTATTTTCGTTGACTTTTATCGGTTCGAGTCCTTATTGGGGTATTGATTTATTAAACTATATTTTTAGCATTTTATAACATTTAAATATAAATAAAAAAATATCTAGAATTAGCTATTTTTCGTTAAATATTGAACAAATATTAATTTTTAGCTTGACTAAATATGTTAATTGTGATATAAATATGACAGTACATTTAAATTAACATAAGTTGCAAGTCGGTCTTAAAGACCAAACCCTTCTTACGGGTAGTGAGAATTCAAAGAGCTAAAAGCTCAAAGGAGAAAAAAGATGAAATATAACGATTTGGATTGGGGTAAAATGGAAGCGATTGTCAATAAATTGGGTGGCATGCAAGGAGTTAATGATTTCCTTTCGGGTAAAACTACAGTGAGTGTAGTTGAGCAAGCTTTGGAAGTCTGGAAAACCATTAGGCTCGGTACAGACTTAAAAAACGCCGATGACTTTTGCCAAGCTATCGCAAATGTTGGTGGAAAGGTTTCTGACTGGGCAAAAGACATTATGAGAAAAACAGACTTCGTCAAGAGCGTTTCTCAAGATCCCGTAGAGATAGACCTCTGTGTATTAACCACAGAAGAAATACTCAATGAAAAAGGGAAAAATGGGACTTTATCTGAAGTTTATGCGGGTATTGCTCGCATGGGCGGAGAATTACTTCCAGCCGAAGCCGGCC
>CAZJRJ010000102.1:0-3410 GCA_964548635.1 uncultured Gammaproteobacteria bacterium
ACTTCTCTTGAAGAAATAAAAAAAGTAAATTGGCCCACCAAGAAAGAAACATATAACTACACTATAATAGTTATTTTTATCAGTATAGCTGTTGCTTTTTTTCTATATATCCTAGACCAATCATTTAGCTTTATACTTAAAATGTTTATCATATAATTTATGCCTAAACAAACTATAAAACAAGGTCGGCGTTGGTATGTATTACATACTTACTCTGGCTACGAAGAAAATGTTTCTCAGAACCTTCAACAAAGAATTGAATCCATGGACATGGAGGATAAAATTTTTAATATTTTGGTTCCAAAAGAAAAAAAGGTTAAAATCAGAAATGGAAAAAGAAAAATTATTGAAGAAAAAATTTATCCTGGTTATGTTTTAGTAGAAATGGTAGTTACCGATGATTCCTGGTATGTTGTTAGAAATACACCTAATGTGACGGGGTTTATAGGAACAGGAACAATTCCGACTCCAGTAAGTGAGCAAGAAATCAAAGGGCTTCAGAAAAGAATGGGCGTGGAAGAGCCTAAATTTAAAATTGATTTTTCACTAGATACTCCCGTAAAGATAACAGATGGGCCCTTCAAAAACATGGAAGGAAAAATTACCAATATAGACCATGAAAAGGGACGTATAAAAGTATCTGTTTCAATGTTTGGAAGAGAAACACCAGTAGAATTAGACTTTTTACAAATTAAAAAAATATAAAAATAAAATTAAAGAGTATTGTTTAAACAATAACGCTTCTCTCTTTAATAAATCAAACATATGGCTAAAGAAATAATGACTTTAATAAAATTACAAATACCAGCTGGTCAAGCAAATCCAGCTCCTCCAGTAGGGCCTGCCTTAGGTCAACATGGACTTAATATTCAAGAATTTTGCACAAGATTCAATGACGCAACTAAAGATAAACAAGGAGACATAGTTCCAGTTGAAATAACTGTTTATAAAGACAGGAGTTTTGACTTTATTATGAAAACCCCTCCAGCAGCTGAATTAATCAAAAAATTTGCTAAAATCAAAAAAGGCGCCGGAAAAACCTTAGTTGAAAAAGCAGGCAGTATCACCAAGGGTCAATTAAGAGAAATTGCTGAAATTAAACTTCCTGATTTAAATACTGATAATGTAGAAGCCGCTATGAAAATCGTTAAAGGTACGGCTAGACAAATGGGCGTAGAAATTAAATAATTAATGAAATAATTTGTGGAAGATTTATAATCTATCAAGATATAATCGTTCGCACCACGAAAATATGACTAACAAGAAAGAAGAAGAAGAAAAGACTGAAAAAGAAGAAAAAAAGGAATTAACCTTGGATAAAAATGAAAAATATCCAATAAGTGATGCTTTAAGTCTTTGCCAAAAATTATCCAAGACTAAATTTGATGCTTCTGTAGAAGTTCATTTTAGACTAGGGATTGATCCTAAAAAAGGAGATCAGCAAATAAGAAGTGCTGTTTCATTGCCTCACGGAACTGGTAAAAATATAATAGTAGCTGCTTTTACCGAAAAAGAAAAAGAAGCTAAGGAAGCAGGCGCTGACTTAGTTGGAAGCGAAGATTTAATAGCTGAAATAAAAAAAACTGAAAAAACTGATTTTGATGTAGCAGTGGCTGAACCAGCTATGATGAAAAACCTAGGACAAATTGCCAAAATTCTAGGAACAAGAGGTTTGATGCCATCACCAAAAAATGAAACTGTTACTGACAAAATAATAGAAACAATCAAAGAACTAAAAAAAGGAAAGATAAGTTTTAAGAACGATAGCACTTCCAATGTGCACGTAATAATTGGAAAAGTATCATTTAAAAAAGAGGCTTTATTGGAAAATTACCAAACCATGTTGTACACTATAAAAAAGGTAAAACCAAGTGGATCAAAAGGTGTTTATATAAAAAATATAAGCATAAACTCTACTATGGGCTCTGGTATAAAAGTAGTGATTAGTTAACACTTTGAAATATTAAAAAACGGCCCCTATTAAAGGGGCCGTTTTTTTATTAATATATTAGTTTCATTTAAGGATCAATTTTTTCTTGATTTAAAAAAAATATACTATACTATTAAAATATGGATAAAAGCAAAAAGCAAAATTCTCCTCTAGCCTACCAATTAAGACCTGAAAATTTAGACGAATTTTTTGGTCAAGAAAAAGTTATCAATAAAAATAGCTTTCTTTATAACGCTATTTCAAAAGATGAAATATCCTCTATTATTTTTTGGGGGCCTCCAGGAGTAGGCAAAACAACTCTGGCTTCTATTATAGCTGAACAAACTAATTCTATTTTTAAAAAGTTAAACGCAGTAACAAGCGGGGTAAAAGATTTGAGAAAAATAGTAGAAACTGCCGAGACTTCAAAAAAGGAAGGAGAAAAAACAATACTTTTTATAGACGAAATACACAGATGGAACAAAGCCCAACAAGACGCCCTTCTACCACACATGGAAAATGGAACTATCATCTTAATCGGTGCCACTACTCAAAATCCAAGTTTTAGCATCAACTCTCCCCTACTTTCCAGAACCAAGGTAATCGTTCTAGAATCTTTAGAAGAAGAAGATTTAATTAAAATTGTAAATAGAGCTTTAAAGAAAATAAACTTGAAAGCTAATAACGATTCTATTAAGTTGATTGCCAAATTATCAAATGGAGATGCTCGAGTAGCTCTCAATATAGTTGAATCTTGTTTTAAACAAGGCGCCGAGGAAATAGATAAAGACTTAATCAAAAAAGTTATAGAAAAAGCGAGCCTAATATACGATCGCGATGGTGATGAACATTATAACCTAATTTCTGCTTTTATAAAATCAATGCGCGGAAGCGACGCTGACGCTGCTCTTTATTGGCTAGCTCGTATGTTAGAGGGTGGCGAGGACCCCCTTTTTATTGCAAGAAGGATTATCATATTTGCCTCAGAGGACATAGGCCTTGCTAATAACAGTGCTCTACTCTTGGCTAATGCGACATTTGAGGCTTGTCATAAAATCGGCCTACCAGAATGCTGGATCAACCTTTCTCATGCTACTGCCTACATGGCCAAGTCCCCTAAAAGCAATTTAAGTTATAGAGCCTACAAAGAAGCCAGACAAGATGTGTCAGATAAAGGGAACCTAGATGTCCCCCTACACTTAAAAAACGCTCCGACCAAACTCATGAAAAACTTAGGCTATGGAAAAGATTATCAATATCCCCATAGTGAAAACGACAGCGAACAAAACTACCTGCCGAAGGAATTAAAAGGAAAAAAATATTTAAAATAAGACTTTATTAAAATTATTTCATGAAAAAATTGATAAATAATAAATTTATAATTCTTCGTGGACCATCTGCTTCTGGTAAAACAACTATTGCAAAAGAATTATTTAAAAAAACAAAAGGTAAGACCGTATTAATTCAACAAGACTATTAT
>CAZJRJ010000103.1:0-3396 GCA_964548635.1 uncultured Gammaproteobacteria bacterium
AAAGAATTTTCTTATCATCCCAGTGTTCACCTTAATTACTTGGTAAAAAAAGGAAAAGTACCTTTAGAGAGAGAAAAAAGTATAAAAAAAAATATTTTAAAAGTTGTTAAAAATATTGATAAGACTTTATTTTTTGACGCAGAAAAGGTTTTACAGGAAACAAGAAAAAAGGGCTATGAATTAATTTTAATTACTTGGGGAAACGAGGAATGGCAGAAATTAAAAATAGATAATTTAAAAATTAAAAAATATTTTAATAAAATAATAAGAACAGATAAAAACAAGGAAGAATGTATAGATTTTTTAAAAAATAACGATGATAAGAAAATCATAATTAATGATAATCTTAGAGAGAGTTTAAAATTAAAGGAAAAATTAAAGAATTCGGAAATTTTTTTAATAAAAAGTAAATATTCACAAAATCACGATAACTTACTAAAGGAACATTCATTAGAAGATTTTTTAAAATTAATTAAATAGTTAATATGGAAATAAAGCAAAAAAGAATTGAAGCTCAAGGAGTTAGATTTTTTATAAATATTGACGGTAAAGAAGTAGCTCGGGCATTTTTGTATTTATTAAAAAACGATCAACATGAAGGGCCTTTTGGTTTTGTGGAGGATGTCTTTGTTGGTGAAGAATTGCGAGGTCAGGGCATGGGCACAAAAATTATGGAGGAATTAATCAGAACTGCAAAAAAGGAAAATTGTTATAAATTAATTTTAACAAGTAGATATTCTAAGCTAAAAGTTCATAAATTATACCAAGGATTGGGTTTTGAAGATTGGGGTAAAGAGTTTAGAATTAATATTAATTAATAAAAAAATATGAAAGCAGTAATATTGGCAGCTGGGCGCGGTACAAGATTGAGACCACTAACCTATCATGTGCCCAAGCCTTTAATTCGAGTAGGGGGACAGGCTTTAATGGAATATAATATTAAAAAACTTCCCAGAGAGATTGATGAGATTATTATTGTAGTTCTTTATTTAAAAGAACAGATAGTTAATTATTTTGGAGATGAATTTGATGGTAGAAAAATTAAGTATGTGACTCAGAAAAACACACTTGGGACAGGTCATGCTGTTAAAATTTGTAAAGACTATTTAAATGAAAAATTTTTAGTTTTAATGGGTGATGATATTTATGATAGTAAAGATATAGAAGAATGTATTAAAACTGATAGATGTATGTTGGTTAAAGAGGTTAGAGGCAAGTTTAATGGAGGGAGAATTAAGTTTAATAAGGACGGACTTTTAGAAGATATAATTGAAGGAATTCACAATAGGGATGTTAGTTTTGTTAACACAGGTCTTTGTGTTATTGATGAAAATTATTTTAATTATGATTTAGTGCCTATTAACGGCGGAAAAGAATATGGTCTTCCGCAGACTTTAGTAAAGATGGCCCAGGATTATCCAATAGAAATAAAAAAGGCTAATTTCTGGCATCAGATTAATGATATAAAAGGGTTGGAGAGTTTTAAAAAGAATTTAAATAGATAAATATATGGAAAGAGTTTTGGATTTACATATACATTCTAAATATTCCAGGGCCTGTTCTCATAAAATAAATTTTTTTAATATAGACGAGGCTTGCAGGATGAAGGGGGTCGATATAATCGCTTCAGGTGACTTTACTTATCCAGAGTGGTTTAAACTTATAAAAAAAGATTTAGAAGAGGTTGGAAAATCCGGGCTTTATAAACTCAAAAAAAGTGATAATGAGAAAATAAAATTTGTTTTATCAACTGAGCTTGCTTTGATATATAAAGACGAAGGTAAGGCCAGGAGAATTCACATAATGGTCCAAGCTCCTAACTTGGAAGCAGTGGAAGAACTAAATAAGTACCTGGATAAACACTACAACATAAGATCCGATGGTAGGCCTATTTTGGGAATGAGTGCGCCTGATTTAGTTAAACTTTGTTTAAAAATACACCCTAAGTTTTTAATTTATCCGGCTCACATTTGGACACCTTGGTTTGCTGTTTTTGGTTCAAAATCAGGTTTCGATTCTATGGAGAAATGTTTTCATGATCAAATGGAACATATTTACGCCTATGAAACTGGTCTTTCAAGTGATCCTGAAATGAATTGGAGAGTCTCAGAGCTAGACAGGCTAACCACTCTTTCTAATTCTGATGCTCACAGTTTGCCGAACATAGGAAGAGAAGCTAACGTTATGGATTTGGAAGTTGAGACCTATGAAGAAATATATGAAGTTATAAAAAATAAAGATTTAAATAAGCTTAAAAGAACTATTGAGTTTTATCCAGAAGAGGGAATGTATCATTATGATGGTCATCGCGCCTGTAATGTTAGTTTGAGGCCAAGTGAGGCTAAAAAAAATAAGGGCATATGCTCAGTTTGTAAAAAGCCTTTAACAATAGGAGTATTGAATCGTGTGGAGGAACTCGCGGACAGGCCAGAAGGATTTATTCCTGAAAAACATAGCCCTTTTATTAAACTGGTAGAGCTTGATAAGATTATAGCTGAGAGTTTGAATATTAAATCGCGTAATTCCAAAAAAGTAATTAGCAAGTATAATTTTTTAATAGAAAAACTTGGTAGTGAATTATCTATTTTGACAAAAGTTGACACGAGCCTGATTGAGAAGTTTTCAAACAAACTTATAGCAATGGGGGTAGAAAGAGTTAGAAGAGGAGACTTAATTGTAACCCCTGGTTTTGACGGAGAGTATGGTCAGATTAAAATTTTTAATGATGATGAGAAAGGCTTGGCCCAAAAGAATCTTCTTTAAGATGAGAGTAGATTAATATATACAGAGAAGTAATAAGAATACTTAGTAATATAATTAGGAAGCTTAGGGTAATCGGTTTATTGTTTTTAATTAAAGATAAAATAGCGATTGATTTAAAATCATTTAAACCTATATTATTATCAGCGCTTGTTATAATAGTGTTACTAGCTAAGAACGAAGAAGAACTGGCTTGTAGTACTTCTTTTTCACCTCGCTTGGTTCCAAACATTTGTACTACTAAATAAGTAGTGTGGCCCTCGTAGTTTCCTTCCAAGATTGACACTCCTATTTCTTTATAGTCCCCGCTTAATATATTTTCCTTGTGTCCTTCTGACTCCATCCAGGCTTTTATTACCTCTTCACTACCAACAAAATTTATAGCTAAATTTTCCCCCACAAATGAGTAGTCATAGTCAACATCTTTTGCCCAATCTGAAAATTTTCTCTCAGGAGTGTTATGTGTAAATATTTGATTTTCAAGTAAAAATTTAGCCTTTTTATAAGAGGCTTTTTTTAGTTTAGGGTTAAATTCTTACTTCTCTAAATCATTATCAAGCCTTTCTTGATTGGTTAAATTTATTATTTCCACAGCGTCTATATTGGCTAAATAGGCTGTTTTTGGCAATTAAAAAA
>CAZJRJ010000104.1:0-3216 GCA_964548635.1 uncultured Gammaproteobacteria bacterium
ATCTTTCATCATTTCATAAAACGGAAACCAGAGCACGAAAGGCTTATTAATTTTCTGGGAAGAATAGAATCAAATGAAATGTATTTTGAATCTCATAATCCAAATGAAGATCAGATGGAAAATGTTTACAAGAACTATGCTCACCAAGAATTTGTAGATTTTATTATATCTAACTCTTGTTATACAAAAAGTGAAAAACTAAAAGAATTTTCTGATGGAAGAATATTATATAGAATATCAAAATAAATAATCACTTGTCCCCGCCTGCAAAAGATGTACTTAAGCATTGTGGACAGACTAATCCTTAATAATTATAAACCTTTGCTTTAAACATATTTAATTATCTCTTCTAGCAAAGCCACCGATAATCATTCCAAAAAATTTTTGAAAATTACCAATTAAAAAAGCTCGAAAAGTCCATCCGGTCATAGCCCAGATAAATAGTATTTTATTAATCAAAGTCTGTCGACAATTGTTTCTAAATATTTTTCTTCTGTTTTTACTTTCTTTTTTACCAATTAAAAATTCATTCTCTCTGGAAATTTTAACATGATTATGTATAACTTTATTTTTTGGAGATAATATAAAATGGTATCCCTTATTCTTAGCTTTTAAGCAAAAATCAACATCTTCGAGGCCTGTCCTGCCACCATCAAAAGCAGAAAATAATATCTCTTTTGATTTTTTTTTATCAAAGGAAGACGCGCCACCATGAGCATAATAACCCAATTCATTATTTTCGATAGACTCATCCCAAACTTGAAACCCCACGTCAGTAATATCCCAATTAAATGTTTTTGAATTTAATCCAAAAATATTATTATAAAATTTTTCAAATTTTGACTTCTTTCTATTCCCTTTAATAAGGCCCCCTACTCCTATCAATTTATTATTTTTATTTTCATCCCAAATCTTCATCATTCTTACAAAATAATTAATATCATCAACAATAATATCATCATCGAAGAAAAAAACTATATCGTAAGAAACAATATTTAAAGCTATATTTTTAGACTCTGAGAGACCTCTTCTTTCCTTCTTGTGATCTTTCTTATAATAATTAAATAAAATATCCTTTTTCTCAAACTCAATTTTATAATTTTTTATATATTCACCTTCTAAATCTCCATCATCTACTATTAAAATCTCGTCGGGTAAAAGCCCTTGCTTTAATACCGAATTTAAAAGATTACTGAGATCTTTTGGTCTATTGTAAGTTGGAACAACTACACTAAATTTCATATTTTTTTATAAACCTAAATTTTATTAGAAACAGAACCTAAAATTAATAAAACTATTTTTTTAAAAGTAGGCGATTAACTCTTTTAATAATTAATACTCCTTAGTTTCTAGAATCTAAGTTATCTTTCCCAATCTTTAATTATTAATTTCTTATTCTTTTTATCAATTTCAATTTCTACTTTCTGCCCTTCCTGCCATCTAAATTCACGAATGGCGCCAATTGGCAAAGTAATACCATAAGTGGCATCGCCGCCGGTTTTGAAAAGTTTTCTGATGTTTTGTTTTCCGACTTTCAAAGCCATAATATTTTTGGTTAAATTATAAGCGCTCTTTACAAAGGGGAAAAATTTATTAGACAAACTCTAGAGATATCTCTAGAGGAATCTCTATAGTTTACTATATCACACTATTTATGTGAGTAAATACTTGCTCAAAATCACCTAAATATGAGCCTATACTTAAGTTATTTTATTTTTTATTTTTTATAAATATCTAAATATCCTTCTATGTTTTTACTTAAAACAAATTTCTGTGAAAATTTAAAATTTTGGTTGCCTATCCCATCTATATTTTTTTGAAGTGTAATTTCTTGAAATTTACAAAAAAAACAGCACTAAACTTTAGTGCTGTTTTATATAGAATACTTAATTTGTATGTTTAGCACTAAAACGTCTATCAAATTCTTCAACAACATTGAGCTGTTCTTTATTTGCCTTTTGAACAGATTGTCTTAGAATGCTCTTTTGATCCCTGGAAGACAAATCAGAATATTTGAATATTTTCTTTTTTTTACTAAATAACATATATTTATATATTAACATCTTTAATTATTTTATACAAAGTTTTTTCATTATAGTCAAACTTAACGTAGTTGTCAATACTATCAACGTTCATATAAACTTTTTCTATACCATTAGTATAATTCTTAACTATTACATTTAGATTAATTTTTTCTTTATATATTTTCTTGGCATTGTTTACATTTTCTTTGGCTTTTATGAATGAACTCACAAAAGATTCTTTTGTAATTTTTCTGAAATATAATTTTTCTCTTTTAAGTGTAAACTCCCAAGCTCTTACTGGCTCTTGATAAATATAGTAAACATAAACCTCCCTATCTTTTCTAATTGCAATATCAATATTTGATACACTCTTGTCGGTCGCAAAAGTCCCATCAATTAATGCATTATATTTCTTTTTATTTACATAATCAACTAATTTATCTACACCTAAACTAGCGGCTCTCTGAAAAAGATAAGCATTGGCTCCATCATAGCCTGGACACAACTCTCTAATTTCATCAGCGTCTATTCTTACAATAGGGTAATGTATATTTTTTTTCTCAAACACCTTCTTTTCAATTATATCAATGAGATATTTGGATGTTTCAGTTTTTCCAGCCCCTGGTGAACCAGCCATAAACAATGTTACAGGCGAAGGGAAAGAAATAAACTTCTTTTCACTAACAAATTTTTCATATAATTGTTTATTTTTTGCAAGCTCTTTAATGTAACCTCTCGCTTTTAATGGAATATCCATAAAAATTGTTTAGCTTAATTGCGTCTTCTTGTCTAAGACATGCTTCATAATAAATAAGTACAAAGAGTCGCCTATATTTTGTGGAAATCACCTTGCCATCATTGTGCTTCTTAAATCTTAATTTTAAATCTAAAGTATAACCAGTATAAAAATTTTTATCTACTAACGATTGCAATATATAAGTATAGTACATTCTCTACTATTTAAAATCATTTTACAGGGCCTGCCAACCAAATTCACGAATGGCGCCAATTGGCAAAGTAATGCCATAGGTAGCATCACCACCGGTTTTAAAAAGTTTTCTAATGTTTTGTTTTCCGACTTTCAAAGCCATAATATTTTTTAACTAAATTATAGTCCCTCTTTACAAAGGGGAAAAAATTATTAGACAAACTATAGAGATATCTCTAGAGGAATCTCTATAGTTTACTATAT
>CAZJRJ010000105.1:0-2830 GCA_964548635.1 uncultured Gammaproteobacteria bacterium
TATGTTTTAAAGGTAAAGGGGGAGTCTATGATTGAGGACGGCATTTTAGATGGCGATTATGTAATTGTAGAGAGAAGTAATTACCCTCAAAATGGGGATGTTGTAGTTGCTTTGCTGGATAACGCCAATGCTACACTAAAGAGATTTTATAGGGAGGCCAACCGCATTAGATTACAACCCGCTAACTCGAAAATGAAACCATTTTATGTTAAGGATCCCTTAATCCAAGGTATAGTAAAGGGGGTTATGAGAAAATTCTCTACTATCTAATTGTTACTTCCAAATTACAATTGCATTTTTTTCTTCTTTTTCTATTGGTTTATGATAGCCAGTAAGATAGTCTCTGATTGAGTTATAAAAAATGTCTTCGTTATATTCAAAAAATTCACCATTGCCAACACCAGGATCATTGGTTATAAAGGTTTGTTTATTTTCGTCATAGCCTCGTATCAGCATCATGTGTCTTTCTGGACCAGGCGGCGTATAGTAAATATTACCTAAAGTTTGGCCATTCATCGGGGTTATCACCAGATTTCCTTTTTTTATTTCATAAATTATTTCTCTTTTACTTATATTTCTTTTTAAAACCACTTTATCATATTCAAGAAAATCTTTTAATATCCATTCAACTGTATTCTCAGTAGAAATATCTCTGTATTCTCCATATTTTGTTTGTAGAAATTCTGAAGATTCAATAATTTTTTCAAGAGTTTTTTCTTTAGTTAATTCTTTATTTAGGGCCCAGTAAACAGCCATCAGGGATGATGCTTCTTCACAGCCATCTTGTTGTCTGTCATCGTCCCAGTTGGCGAAAGGTGCTTGAGATGAAAATGAAATTCCCGGGATAATGTATCTGCCTGTTTCGTCGCTTTTTTCTATATTATTTAAATCTCCAGTAGGCATGTAAGATAAATCTTCGTTATTTATCCCTATTCCTTGATTTCTCATAATTTTAAACGCATCATCTGGTTTTCCTAGATAGTATTTTTCTAGATTTTCAGGGTTTATGTAGTAAGCTTCTCCATTTTTTTCAACATCTAAAAGAATTACTCCAGAAAGACTCTCGGGGAAGTATTTGTTTGAATTTATAAAATCGTGTTTAGCTCCTAATGAAAGTTTCCGCATGATTTCAAAAGCTTCGGCCGGTCTTCCTAGGTAATAGCGCTTTCCGTCCCAGGGATAAATATACCAAGCCTCTCCATTTTCCTCTGTTTGTAAGAAGATTTTACCAGCAAAGGTTTGGCTAGCTTTCACTTCTTTAGAGTTAAATAAAAACAAAGTGAATAAAAAAATAATTAATAAGAATAAAGACTTTGATAAATTTGATTTCATTATTTTTAATTTAAATTATATAGCTATATTTTATCTTTAATAATGGAAAAAGTCCAAATAATTTTAACAAACTACCTTTATTTATAGCCCCATAAAGTAAAACATGTTATAATATTAATATAAAAATTATTAATATTCTTATATGAAAAAATTAAATTTTTTGTTATTTGCTTTGATTTTATTATTATCTAGTCCAGGAAACCTTAGGGCAGCTACTTCGTGTTATGATAGCGATGGTAGGTATAATTATGACACAAAAGGTTCAACCGAGGACGGTAATTATTCCAGGACTGATTTTTGCGAAGACACCAGAATGGGTGCTGAAGTGGATATTTGTACAGGAGAATACTGCGTTCTTAGAGAATACTATTGTGGAAGCGATGACGCGATAAAAGAAAGTATTTATAAGTGTCCCAATGGCTGTGAGAATGGTAGATGTGCCAATGTTTCTGAGTCAGAAACCAAAGACAGTAATTTTTATTTAAATATAAAATACCCTAATAATGGTGAAGTATTAGAGGTGGGAAAAACTTACAGGATCACTTGGGAGCAGAAAAATGTTGATAAGGTTTCAATCGGTTATAAAGATTTAACCTTGGCTTGGATTAAAGAGGAGTTTGATGTAGATTCTAGTCAGGCTGTTCAGAGTTATGAGTGGATAATACCAGCTAGTTTAGTCGGCACGAACGCTTTTTTGTATATTGGATATTCTGACGCTAATAATAGTAAGAATGACCATGTTATATCTAAAAAAATTTTTACGATAGCAGGTCCTGGTAAAAGCGGTTATTATCAAGATCAAGACGACAATCAAGACGACAATCAGGTAAGCCAGGATGGGGGTATTTCAATAAATAACGATGAAATGTATAAAAGGTTAAAAGGTAAAATACTATTAAAAGTGGAGGATGATGGAAGGGCCTATTATGTCCATCCTAGTAATAAAAAAATGTATTATCTCGGAACTCCAGCTGAAGCCTTTGAAATTATGAGAAAACAAGGCGTGGGCATAACAAATGAAAATATTTCTAAAATAGGAGTAAAAATTACTGAATTGCCAGGTCCGGATGATGATAGTGATGGATTGAGTAATTTATTTGAGGATGCCATTGGTACTCAGAAAAATAATAAGGATACAGATGGGGACGGCTTTGATGACATGTCGGAAATTATTGGCGGATACAATCCTATGAATGAAAATGGAGCTAAAATGAGCTGGGACACTGTTTTTTCAGACAAGCAGAAAGGAAAGATATTTTTACAAGTAGAAAGAAACGGAGAGGCTTGGTATATAAATCCAGAAGACTCTAAAAAATACTTTCTGGGGCGTCCGACCGATGCCTTTACGATAATGAGGAGTTTGAGCCTGGGCATATCAAGTAATGATTTTGATACTATGAAATAATTCTTTTTATATAATTTATAAAATAATCAAATATTTTTATTTTAAGAAAATCTTTTTTGTTAGCTTTTTTTGTTTTAATTTTTTTTTGTTTTT
>CAZJRJ010000106.1:0-2799 GCA_964548635.1 uncultured Gammaproteobacteria bacterium
AGTAGGCAGAGAATCAAAAACAGCCAAATTCTGAACAAAATAAGCAGCTAGGAGAGCTAGGAGTATAGACAATTCAATGTAACTAGTTCTTTTCCTTTTATATATTTTCCAGAAATAATATAGGACAGCTATAAAAATTGACAAATAAGACAAAAGTCCGAGTATTCCAGTGGTAGAAATTATGTCTATTAAATTATTATGGGCTCTGTCAAAATAAGTTCCGCTTCTAGTAAAATTATAAAATTTAGGGTCAAAATATTTATCAAAAGTAATAGCAAAATTACCATGACCGGTTCCAAGTACGGGATGATCTTTAAAGTCTTTCAAAGCCGCGCTCCAAGCTATAAGCCTGGTTTGAAAAGTATTCTCCTGGAAAGAAAAATCTTGGATTGGTTTTATATTCCTAATTACTGGGTAATCCTTGTGAGTCAAAGCAAAAACTCCGCCCAATATTATAATCACAAACAAAGATAAACTTGCTATTTTTAACTTTTTGTTAGAATTTAAGAGTCCAAAAAAGAAAAGAAAAGTTAAAACACCAGCGCCAAAACCAGCATAAGCGCCAGCAATGCCAGCTCCCTTAAAAGCAACGAGCATGATTAAGACAGGAATAGGATAAAGCCATTTAAAAAGAGTCTTTTCTCTAAAAAATAAAAGGGCTGAAAAGAATATTCCAAAAAGCATGAATCCAGCCATATAGGCCTCGTTTCCTACTGTTCCATAAGCTTCTGCCCCATATATTCCAGTCAAAGCTACGATTGTCACAATTCCGACAAAAAATATTAAAAGCCACTTCCAGTCATTCCAGTCTCGCATTATAGTGATAATGATTAAATATAAAAATAGAAAATGAACAACATGAAAAAAACCAAGCATTCTCTCTATATCTCCCCAAAAACTGAGATTAAAATCAACTCCAAAAAAAGAACTTAATAACATAACCGCAAAAAAAGCAATTAAAGCGAAAGTTATTCCAGAGCCAATATATTTTTCCCTGATTTCTTCCATTTCTTCCTCCTTTGAATTTTTCTTTTTGCCTAGGTGTTTAAAAATATTAACTTTCTCTAGGGCCTTATTTATAAAACCTTTCTTTTCCCTAGTTTTAAAGGGATTCCAAAGAGGGTATTTAATAATAAAACTAAGCCAAAAAACTACTAAAATTTCAATTAATACATTAAAATAAACCTGTTTAGAAGTAATAAAAGGAAACAGGAAATTAGTATAAACCAAAAATACTGACAAAAAACTAAGCGCCACCCCTACTCTTAAAATCCATAGATATACTTTTTGAGACATAATGTTTTAGCTATAAGCTTTTAGCTAAGAGCTAAGAGCCTATCTTTTAATTTATAAAAAAACAAAAACTATATAATTAATAGTTTAATTTGAAATTAAATTATAGCAAATAAAGGCTTTGTGTCAAAGGAATTTTTTTATCTTCCTTTTGCCAAAGCAGCGGCGTAATTGAAGCTAAAAAAATATTTTCGCCACAAAACATCACTTGAGTTATAAATATTATCAAAATAAAAATAATCCACTAAAACTTCACGCATTCGCGCAACCTCTTTCAATCTTCCTTTATTCTTAGGGTCAGCCAAAGTCATATCAATAAGCTCCAAAGATCTTTCTATGGCCAATTTACTATATTCTTTATTTTTACATCTCCATTTTATAGCTCTTTCAACTTCACTGCCAATATTAGACATCTGCTCCATTAAACTAAATTCACTCCACTTTTTCAAAGTAAGATTTTTATGATGTTTATTTTTTAAATTATTCATTCCAATTAACTAAATTATTTACAATTTTAATTATTTTATTTTTAACTTCAGAATTATTAATGCCACGCGATCTGTTATTTTGAGAAGGTCGCAAATTTATCATAGAATCAAATTCCACTCTTTCTTCCTCGTTTAGATCAGGATATAAATTAATACCCCACAAATTTGACTGTTTACTATCGTCTTCTAACAAATATTGTTCTTCATCAGAATGCATTTCTGCATTTACTGCCATTCTTTCTTCCTCAACATCAACGACGGCTTTAACTAAACTTTCAAAACTTTTTTCCGCCATATCCTTTAATTCTGATGCTGTAATTAAATTTTTACTGTTAATTATTTTCATATTGTTTTTTTAAAAAATAATTTATTCCAAGCGAGAGAATGACCCCTCCTTTTTATTCCCTTTAGTATAACAAACAAATTGCCTGGGTCAAAGGAGTTTAGGGTAATTTGAATGATGAATAACGAATTATGCGTTATGCGTTATAAAATAAATTAAAAAAATTAATCCCCGGCCTGCAAGTAATATTATAATTATCCAAAAATCTGTCCTTATTATAATTTAAACTTAATAAATAACCTTTTTTTAAATTGTTTTTTGTTAAAAAATTAACAATATTATTAAGCTGTCTTTTTTCTCCTTGGCTAAAATATTTTACTTCAATCGGCAATATTTTATCTTCTTCAAGAATAAAATCAATCTCTGCCCCCTCTTTTGTTCTCCAAAATTTAATTCTATTAAAATCATTCTTTAACAATTCTTGAAATATATAAGTTTCCCAAATTTTTTCCTTATCAACTCTCTTTTCAAATTTAGAAAAATTATTTAAAAAATAATTTCTAACACCCAAATCTAAAAAATATGATTTAGGTGTCTTGATTAATTCCTTGGTTTTATTGGAATAAAAGGGTCTTATTATTTTAATGAGATAAGTGTCTTCAATTAAAGAAAGATAAGATCTCACGGTTTTATTATGGATGCCAACCTGTCGGGATAAATTACTATAATTAATTA
>CAZJRJ010000107.1:0-2679 GCA_964548635.1 uncultured Gammaproteobacteria bacterium
TGCTTCCTCCATATTTTTAAGCCCCTGAATATAGTGTCCCTTGGCTGGATGGGCGCTTACTATTTTTATATTAGAGTTTTTTTCTTTTAAATATTTGCTTACCCCCATTATAGTTCCTGAAGTTCCCAGGGCAGAGACAAAATAATCAATATGGCCCTCAGTTTGAATCCACATCTCCTCAGCCGTGGTTTTATAATGAGCTAATTTATTATATTTATTAGAAAACTGATTGGGCATAAAATACTTATCTGGATATTTGTCCGATAATTCCTTGGCTTTTCTAATGGCCCCATCCGTACCCGATTCCTTGTCGGTTAAAATGACACTAGCCCCAAAGGCCTTTATCATTTTTACTCTTTCCTTTGAAACAGCGCTACTCATAACTATCTCAACCCTGTAACCCTTAACAGAGCCAATCATAGCCAAGGCAATGCCAGTATTTCCAGAAGTAGGCTCAATTATTATTTTATCTTTAGTAAGAGAACCATCTTCTTCTGCCTGTAAAATCATTCTAAGGGCTATCCTATCCTTTATACTTCCGCCTGGATTTACTCCTTCTATTTTTGCAAAAATATTAACTCCCTTGTTTTTATTAATCTTATTAATCCTAACCAAAGGAGTATTTCCGATAGTTTTTAGAATATCGTTATAACTCATAAATTTTTTATTATTAATACTATAAATAATAAAACAAACAATGGTTTTAATCAAATAAGCAATAATTTGACAAAATGACTTTAAAATATTAAGTTTAAAAATAAATTCAAATAAAAGAACATTAAAAATTTAGGGGGGGGTATAGAAATTGAAAAAAATAATTTTTTTTCCAGGCTGGCCTAAAATGTCTCTACTTTTAAAAAATTTCATCGATGAATTTAAAAACGATTGTTTAATCGAGATATATGGTAGAGACAAAATTATAATCAGCAAAAATGAAAAATTAATATTGATCGGCTATTCTGCTGGCGCCATTCCGCTTTTCAAATTTGCTTTTCAAAATTTAGAAAACGTGGAAAAGATAATTTTAATAGCACCGGCCGGAACAATCCACCGAAGCTTTTTCTCTCATTGCTTTGCTTTTTTGAAAGAGTTAAAATATTTTTATAGTTTTGATAAAAAAAAGGCTAAAAAAATTTTAAAAGAATCGATTATAACTTTTTGCAAACACCCAATCGATTCGCTTATCAAAATCCATAAAATAAAAAATTTTCAATTAACAAAAAAGGTTGAAAAAGCAAAGGAGGAAAAAATAAAAATTATTAAATTTTACTCAAGTGATGATAATTTCATGTTTGATATTATTACTGCCTTGAGAGATAAGCTTAACAAAATAACAGGAGTGACCTCGGGACATTTTGCAATTACGCATAATTATAAAAATTACGCCCTAAAGGTCAAAAGAGTAATTGAAGAATAAAACAAAAGGACGAGATAAAAAAATATCCGTCCTTTTTTAATCTCTAAAAATAATTTTAATGATTCAGTGAATAATCCACCGCACACTGAACTATTATTTCAATAGTGTCAAATAACTTTATATCCGTATGTGTCTGGTTAATTGCAAGCGGAATTTCTGTACAACCCATAACTATCGCCTCTGCTCCTTGCTCGATATAATCCCTAGCAACATCTTTTAAAACAATAATATCTTCCGTTTTTTGATTACCCCCCATAACATTTTCAATAACGCGGTTTAATATTTTTTGCTGATCTTTATTTGGCGCAATAACTTCAATATTAGAATCAGTAAATCTCTTTTGATAGAGTTTTAACTTACTTGTACTCTCTGAAGCAAAAAGTCCAACTTTCTTATATCCAAATTCAATAACTCTCTTTTTTGTTTCTTCAATGATATTTAAAATTGGAACTTTTACAGCTGACTGCATTTCATGAAAGTAAGAATGAACAGTGTTGCACGCGACTATAATAAGATTACAACCTGCTAACTCTAATTTCCCAACACCTTCAATAAGTTGTTTTTTGACTAATTCTTCGCCTACTATTCCCGTTTCATCGAAACCAAACAAAGGGAGACTATAAATAATAATAGGGGGGTAATCAAAGTCTTGTACAGCCCCATATTTATATTGAGAATATTTAATAATTTTTGAATATAGGCTAGATGAGGCCTCTGGCCCCATTCCACCCAGAACGCCTATTGTTTTATTTTTTTGCATAATTATTTTTTATTCTTAAATAAAGGCAATTGTATATAAAAGGTAGAACCTCTGTTTTCCCCCTTTGATTCTGCCCAGGCTTGTCCATCTTGAGCTTCTATCATCTTGCGGGCAATATATAGGCCTAGTCCTGTTCCTGATATTCCTTGAGTGTCTTCAGCTCGGCTGTATCTTTGAAATAGTTTGTCTATGGTTTCTTTTTTCATTCCTATGCCTGAGTCTTTTATGGCTATTATAGCATTTTCTTTTTTTCTAAAAACTCTTACTTCTACTCCTCCTTTGGGAGTGTATTTAACAGCATTGTCTACAAAGTTGTTTATTACTTGTCTGACTTTGCTATGGTCAGCTTTGGCTGGATATTTTTTATATTTATCTGAAATTATAGTTAGTTTTATTTTCTTTTTGTTAGCAGTTGGGTGTTGTTCTTCTACTACTCCTCGGGCTAGTTCATAGAGATCTAGTTCTTCTAGATTGTATTCCATTCTACCTTGCTCTATTCTAG
>CAZJRJ010000108.1:0-2540 GCA_964548635.1 uncultured Gammaproteobacteria bacterium
TAAATTATCAAACTCTTTTTCTGATATATCATTGAAAGGATAAATTATTTTTAAATTACAATTTTCTCCCATTTTAATAGACTTAAGTTCGTTCACTTTAAAAATTGGAATATCTTTATTTTTAATCATTTCCAAGAAATCACCGTAGGCAGGTAGAGAGTCTTTAACTCCTGTATATAAAACTCTATCAACACTAAAACGCTCCAACACGCTATTTAGGCCGGTGACATGATCGCCGTGAGGATGAGTCAATATAATTAAATCTATTTTTCTTTCCCAAAAAGGTAAAGCTTCCCCTAACTCTCTTATTATCCCCTCATCACCACCACCATCTATAAGAATATTTTGTCCTAAAGGAGCTTCTATTAAAATAGAGTCTCCTTCACCAACATCCAAAAATGTAACTTGCAATTCTTTTGACTCAAGTCCTAGAATATAAATAAAAATAGTGGTAACAAAAATTATTACCACCAACAAAGATAAACGTTTCATAATTAGTCATCATTAAAAATAAAATCCGCTCATTAAAAAGCGGATTTTATTTTTATGATTTTTTTTCAGAATTGTTTAATTTTTGATGCAATCTAGATTTTTTTCTGTCTCTAGTGTTCTTTTTAATTAAACCTTTTTTTGCGGCTTTGTCCAGGGATTTAAGGGTCTTTTCCACTAATTCCTTAGCTTTCTTGTCCCCACTTTCAATCGCTTTTCTGCTTTTCTTTATCAAATCTTTAAACTCACCTTCTATGCGATCATTAATTTTCTCCCTTTTTTTGCCCTTACGCAATTCTTTTTCAGCTGATTTTGTATTTGGCATAAATATTAATATTAATTATAAGTCGGAGCGGTGGGACTCGAACCCACGATCTCATGCTCCCAAAGCATGCGCCTTAGCCAACTAGGCCACGCTCCGAAAAAAATTTTCGGAATTTTTATCTTGAAATTTTAAGAAAAACAAGTTTTCCTTGTGCCGGGGGTGAGAATTGAACTCACGACACAATGATTTTCAGTCATTTGCTCTACCACTGAGCTACCCCGGCTCGTAATATAATCGTTATTGTGGGAACCAGACTTAAACCAATGGTCCCGTCTTAGTGGGATTATAGGACTATAATATTTTTAACCCATTTCCGCCCTTCTGACACTTTAAATTATTATCTTTTTTTGTCCATTTAGATAATAAGGTTTATTTATATCCATGTTGCGGGGGTCGGATTCGAACCGACGGCCTCCAGGTTATGGGCCTGGCGAGCTGCCAACTGCTCTACCCCGCGTCAATATTTTATATTAATAATTTAATGATCCATGACTCAAACCGATAGTCCCACTTTAGCGAAATATTCCCTGTATTAATATATAATTTTATAATGAATCCAAAATGGAATGTGGGCGCAGATGGATTTGAACCATCGACCTCATCGTTATCAGCGATGCGCTCTGACCAACTGAGCTATGCGCCCATTATCTCAAAATAACATAAGACAAGATTGTAAATCCTCAAAATAAAAAGATGGTCCCCACTAATTCATTAATAAAAAAAGCTCCTCAAGCTTTAGGAAACTTAAAATAAATATAACAAAGATAAAATAAAAAAGCAATAGTTTCCCAAATTTAAAGATTATAATTAATTAAACATCGAAACTACGATAATTTTAACTTTTCTTTAAAATATTCACTTTTTTTATAAGGTCCTATCAGGGCCAAATTCAAACCTTTGTTAACAAAAATTTCCTCAGACACTCTTTTTATATCATCTACGGTTATTTTATTAATACTATCTATAAAATCTTTCCAGTCTGATAACTCTTTCCTAAAAATTCCTTGCCGCCCATACCAAGTTGCCACCCTGTCGGAAGATTCTAGCTGAATCATGGTTCTCCCTTTAATTAAATCTTTATTTTTCTGTAATTCCTCTTCACCGACCAACTCGTCTCTAATCCTTTTATATTCTTCTAAAATAATTTTAATTGATTGATTTAATTTATTTTTAGGAACCCCTGCTTCGGTTGTAAGATAACCAGAATCAGTATAAAAAGCAGGTGAATTTCTCACATAATAGGCCAAACCGTTTCTCTCTCTTAGTTGAATAAACAAACGAGAACTCATAGAACCACCTAAAATTGTTGAAATTAATTTAACCACTTTTTCATCAGGATGATTAATGGGGCAAGTTCTTACGCCCAACGATAAATTAATCTGCTCAACATCCTTATAATCTAATTTAATTTTGGGATTTTTTTGTTTTTCTACAACCGCTTCTTTGTCTTTCGTCTTGGCTTTTTGAAAGTTTTTAAAATATTTTTTAGCTATTTTTTCTGATTCTTCGGGAGAGATGTTACCACAAAAACATATAACTGTATTTTCAGCTCCATATTGACTACTAAAATAATCCAAGAAATCCTTACGTTTAAAATTTTTAATATTCTTCTCAGTTCCAACTATATTCCATCCAGCCGGCGTATCTCCGTAAAGACATTCTTCAAAAACATCATCTATCTTCATCATGGGGTTATTCTTGTACATGTTTTTTTCTTCAATTATTA
>CAZJRJ010000109.1:0-2516 GCA_964548635.1 uncultured Gammaproteobacteria bacterium
AAAAAAGAAAAAGAATTAATAACTGAATCTAAAAAGTTAGTGGCTTTATATAAAAAATTAGGTTATGAATTAACTTAAAAATAGTTTCTTGCCTTAAAAAAATGAAGAAATTAAACGAGATAATTATAATTTTAAATAATAAAACTATTTTTTTATAGAATAATCTACTGCACACTGGACTATTGCTAGCTTGTTTAGCAACCTGGGAAGCATCGTTTTTTTCCAAAAGGACATAAAATAAAATTTTTAGTCTTAATAGTTGGTTGCTTTATATTTATATTTTTATTCACCCAAAACCTGGATCTGAACTTTTCTAGTTCTTTTTCTATCAAGCTCAAAAAACAAAACTCTCTGCCAAGTTCCGAACTGGATTTTACCGTCTATTAGATTAAGAGTTAAATGTGAAGGTAAGCGAATTGCCTTGCAGTGAGAGTGTCCATTAGCACATTCATCATCACACATATTTACAGTTCTTATCTTAAAATCATCGTGCTTATAATAAAGACTTTCTGGAGCGGTCTTTTCTAAATTTTGTTTTATGTCATCTATTAAAAGAGGTTCGTTTTCATTTAAAATTAAAGATGTTGTGGTGTGGAAGGTCTGAATATTAACAAGACCATTTTTTATTCCACTTTCTTTCACAAATTCAACAACTTCATCTGTTATGTCTTCAAAATGAAATTTTTCTTTCATTTCATACTCTAAAGTTTTATTAGCAGTTTTCATATTTTTTAAATTATATAATTATTTTTTTCTCTCTATTGTAAAATCAGTTAATGTTTGTAAATATTTGTTCCACTTATTTTGTGGTAATTTTTTTAAACTCTCTTTAGCCTTGTTAGAATATTCCTCGCCCAAGTGAAAAGCCTTTCGTCTGGCGCTAGTCTGTTTTATTAAATCAATAGCATTTTTAATATCCTCATCAGTAACAACCCTCTTTTTTAAAATTTTTAAAATACTCTCTCTCTTAGTTTTAGATAAACTCTGGATAGCATAGAGGATAACAATATTTCCCAATTTTCTTTCCTCTATATCTTTTCCTATTTTTTTACCAAATTTTTTTTCATCTCCAAAAATATCTAAAATATCGTCTTGTATTTGAAAAGCTATTCCTAAATTATAGCCAAATTCTTTTAAATCTTTTAAATCTTTTTCCTTGGCTCTAGCGCATATTCCTCCTATTTCACAACAGCTCTCAAGTAAAGTAGCGGTCTTTTTGCCTACCATTTTAAAATATAATTCAAGCGTTACATTTCTATATCTATTTTTATGAACATACGGTTCTTTCTCCCTACCTCTTTGTTCAAAAAGAATATCATATATTTCTCCGTCTGCAATTATCTTTAAAGTTTTTGTAAAAATTTCGTTTATCCTTTTAGTGTCAGGAGAATTATTAGCTGCTAGAAATGTGGTTGCGGTGTAATCAATTCCCATACACTCAGCAATTGATTTGCCATACTTCTTCCAAACTGTAGGCCTGCCCCTCCTGAGAATACTGTGATCAATAATATCATCTGTTATTAAAGTGCTATTGTGAAGAATTTCTGTTCCAACCGCTGGATAAATTACGTCCCTCTCTTTGCCTCCGAGCATTTTACTAGAAATTACCGTTAGAGCTGGACGAAGTCTCTTGCCACCAGTCGAAATTTGATGATTGATAATGGTATAAAATTTTTTCTCAATATAAGTTTCTAGTAATTCTTTTGTTATAGGTTCTACCTTTTTAGAAATATCGCTTAAGAGTTTTTTTAATTCTTCCTTCTCCTGTGTTCTTTTTTCTTTTATTTTTAAATATCTTTTTAAGCCCTTTTTAAACCAAGGCGCATAATCATTGGGTTTATTTTTTATATTTTCCTTTAGCTCATTTAAATTAATCCATTGCCACTTACTAACTTCTTCTGGATTTACCCGTACCTCTCCATCATAAATTCCTATTATTACTGTTAAGAGTTCATTTTCAGATCCGACACTTTTATACTTAGCTTTGTATTGAAATTGATCCACCTTCCTAAGAGCACAAGTGAATCCAAGCTCCTCTTCCAATCTTCTCTCTCCAGCCTCTATATAGCCCTCACCAGAACGAGGATGACTACAACAGGAGTTAGCCCAATAAAAAGGCCACAAGGGCTTAAATCTACTTCTTTGTTGAACAAGCAACTCTCCCTTGGAATTAAAAATATAAATAGAAAAGGCTCGGTGCAAAACACCATCGCCTTCGTGGCACTTAACTTTCTCTTTAGTGCCGATAATCTTATCCTCCTTATTGACGAGTAAAAGTTTATCCATCTCAAATAATTTAATTTTGATTCTACTATTATAGCATTTTCTTTATTATTTGCAATTTTTTTCTTTTTTAAAATATAAAAACCACACGTTAATTATGTGGCTTTCTATAAAAATCATTTAAGAAAAATTATTCAGCACCAGTAATTCCTTTGATAATAAATTCTACTAGAGCGTACGAAGTAAATATAACAATAAGACCTATTGTAACCCAAATCAAGACATTTTTTCCT
>CAZJRJ010000110.1:0-2435 GCA_964548635.1 uncultured Gammaproteobacteria bacterium
AAAAAGAGTTTGATAATTTAAATAACTCATCTATCGTATCTAGACTTGATTGCGCCAACAAGACTTTTCTATTTACTGGGGATATTGAAGGGGAGGCAGAGGAAGAGATACTAAATTCAGGAATAAATATAAAAAGTGATGTTCTTAAGGTTGCTCATCACGGTTCGGACACTTCTAATGCAGAAGATTTTTTAGATTCGGTAAATCCTGAGTTAGCTATTATACAATCTGGTGCGGGCAATAGTTTTGGTCATCCTAGTTTAAGAGTTATTAAAAGATTGGAAAGAGAAGACGTGCAAGTATTGAGAAATGATATTGAGGGAACTATAGAATTGACTTATAAAATTGATTAATATTAAAAGCATATGAATAAAAAGATTTTAATAAATGATAAAATGCAGAAAGGCTATTACTGTTTAAGTGAGCCTGCGGGTAAAAATTTTAGTCCTGAATTTAAGCCTGAGCTCACTCCTAGAGAAATGTTGGAGTTGGGTGTTTTTGGGGGTAAATATATGACAGATTGTAGAGATGAATTTCCCATCTCCTGGTTTAGGAGGGCAAAGCTTTCGCCTGAGAAAAGAAATGCTGATTTAAATTTTTTTAAGATAAATGCGTCTCTATCTTTGAAGGTTTGGCAGGAGAGGGGATGGATTCATCCAGCTGATCCCAGGGGTTGGTTTCAATGGTATTGTCGTTATTATTATGGTAGGAGAATGGAAGAAGAAGATGAAAGACAAATAAGGAGATGGAGGGCTATGCTCAGACATATTGGAGCTATAAAGAAAAATTGTTTGCCTGGTGATTTAGGTTGTAGGCAAAAGCAAAGACAAGCTCTTTTGCATTGGGCTTATGATAGTCGGAAGATATAATTTTTATTTCTTGCAATAAAGAATAATATTTATTATAATAACAAAAACATTGAAAGATGTATTTATAAATTTTAAAATTAATAATTGGTTATTAATTAATTTGTTAATCAATTTTATATTATTTTATGGCTAAATTAAGAGAAGAAAAAACTTTAATTATTATAAAACCAGATGCTTTAAATAGAAGCTTGGTGGGTGAAATAATTAGAAGATTTGAGAGGAAAGGTTTAAAACTTGTGGGCATGAAGATGGTGCAATTAGATGATAAAACATTAAGAGAACATTATTCTCATTTAGCCGACAAACCTTTTTTTCCAAGAATTGCTGATTTTATGAAAAAATGTCCAGTTATAGCCTTGGTAGTAGAGGGACTTGAGGCGGTTGATAGTGTTCGTTTGATTACTGGAGAAACTTTAGGGAGAAAGGCTGATGCTGGGACTATAAGAGGTGATTTTTCCATGAGTATTCAGGCAAATGTTGTTCATGCTTCTGATAGTTTAGAGAACGCTAAGCTTGAAATTGAGAGATTTTTTAATGATGACGAGATATTTAACTGGGAGAGAATTGATTTAGAGGTTATTTATGCTGAAGATGAAAGGGAATAAGTTGTGGAAAAGTAAAATACTTTATAAATTATTAGTCAACTTTTATTTTAATATTAGTCAATAATTAGGTATTGACACATTAGTTATTAATTGTTAATATATAAAATAATTAATATTAAGTATTATTTATTAATTTTTTAGCCATGTCTTTATTTAAGACAATAAAATCTAATTTAATGACAATTGTGAACATTTTGGTGGTCATTTTATTTGGGCGTGGCTTAAGATTAACTAGTTAAAGTAAATACAAATTTACATAGAGATCAAAAAGCCACTTCCAAGTAAGGTGGCTTTTTAGTTTATAACGTTCTTTAAACCAATATAATATCAAGATGGCTGCTTGGTGGGTACTGTAACACCTGTTGTATAAGAATTATTTCTTAATTAATCGCTTTTTTCTGACCGAAAGGAAATTGTGATTCTTCAGGTAGGTTCCGTTAAGCCGCAGTAATCAAGCTAATGGGTTTACCGCTCATTAAGTAGGGTTGCAAAGCTAATTTTGATATTTTCATGTGGGGTGATAGATTTGTCAAAAATCTGCGCCCCACCATATAACTTGTAATTTGCAAGACAAAAAGGAGGGGAAAGAGGATGGTCTTAATGACTTTGGAGAATAGTAATAAGGCGGCCGGTCAGGTCGAGGAATTTGGTAACAACTGGCGAAAAAAAGAAGCGGAAGAAGTAGCAATGAAAAAAAAGATAAAAAAAGACCTGAAAATGAGGGCAAAGCCCAAAAAAAAGACCAAGTAAAAAACTAGGGGGAGACTAAGTTTCCCCCTACCCTAAAAAACAATTAATTTATATAAATTTATGAAGTTTCAGAAGACAATACAAATTATTATTATTCAGATCATTATTATTAATGATTATTTTGCATTGTCTTTGAGGACTTGATAGGAAACAAAAAAAAGGAAAAAGTCCGTCTTCAAAGAAGACGGTTTTTGTTTTAGAAGGTACATTT
>CAZJRJ010000111.1:0-2380 GCA_964548635.1 uncultured Gammaproteobacteria bacterium
ATTCCTGTTTTTAGCTTTTGTCTCTATAGTTTTATTTATTCTTTATAAAAAAAAATACAAAACTAAAAAGGCCGACTCTGTTAATTAAAATTAAGTCTTTTTAGTTTTGTCTATAAAAAGAATTCCGTCCAAGTGATCGATTTCATGTTGTATGATTCTAGCATCCAAGTTTTTAGCGATTACTTTTTTATTTTTCCCCTCTGGATCAGTATATATGCAATTTATTTTTTTGTTTCTTTGTACTTGTCCGTAAATTCCAGGGACAGACAAACAACCCTCTTCGTTCCAGGCTCGAGCCCACGATTTTTTTGTTATTTTAGGGTTAATCATGCAAATTGGTTTTCCGTTTATAGTTACCACAACAAGCCTTGAATTTACCCCTACTTGCGGAGCAGCTAATCCAACCCCATCTTTTTTAATCATAGCCTTAATCATATCTTGGCAAAACTCTTGCATTTTTTTACCTCTTATTTCACTTTCTTCTATGAGTAGAGATTTTTTTCTTAAAATTGGATTGGGATTGGTTATTATATCGAATATTTTTGACATGTATTGATAAAAAAGTTAAAATTTATAAAATTAGTAATTTAGACAGATTTAAAATATAACAGAAAATATGAAAAATGACAATAGTTTTGATAAACTGGGGGATTTATTTGATAAAAGGATGGCGGTTAAAAAACCGCCGGCTTATAGGTGGCAGGACCTAGCTTTGAGTATTATAAATGAATTAAATATCCCAAACTTTAAGAAATCTTCTGTTTTTAAAGCTTGTAGAGATAATTCCAGAGAATTTATAGAAAGATGTTTAAATGACACCAAAGAACTTTGTGATGGCAAAGAAAAATGGAAATATTTTTTTAAATTAGTAAGCACTACTAAAGTTGAAAAGGATGTTAAAGATAAAAAGACATAGTCAAATAACCAACTCCAAAAGGATGTTCGTAAGACAATAATTTTGGAGTATAATTAAGGTTATTTAAGACCCCCATTAACAGGCTTATTGATTTTAAACCCTCTGTTTCAACTTCTTCTATTAAATCAGGATTAGTCTCAATCAGATTCTGATTTTTTTTATTTTGTAGATGTTCAATAATTTTTTGGTCGAATTTGATAGCTTTAGGGGAAAATCCGGCTGGAGCGTTTTGAGTTAATTTATGTGATAAATCACCAGATGCAATTACGCCGATCCTTCTATTGCTCCTCATTAAAGCTTTTTGTATTTTTTCTCCTACTAAAAAATGTTCTTCTAGACTAGATTCAGAACAATAAAATGGAACTATTTTTATATTTTTTATATTTTCTGTTAAAAGATAGAGCGGTATTCCGGCGCCGTGATTTAATTCCTTTTTATTTATTAGTCTAATTTTATTTTCCCCAAAGATTTCTTTTTTAATTTGGTGGGCAAGAAAGGTGTCGCCCTTTAATGTTTTTTTATTAGCAAAATCACCAAATTCTTTAAAGTTAATTTCAAATTCTTCTGACATACTTATAGAAAAGGTGTCATCATCTCTTTGGCTATGAGACGAAATTACAAGAAGGGTTTCTATTTGGGTACTATAAAAATTTTCCTCTATTTTTTTTATAGAATTTATAGTTTTTTCTAATAGTTTATTACTTTCTTTGCCAATGGATGGAATTAGTAGGGGGGAGTGTGGAGTTATAACGGAGTGAATAATAGGCATAATATTCTAATATTTTTTTAAAGATTAATTAAGTTGATTTTTTATTGCCTCGCCATCAGGATAGAAGTCTGTTATTTTACTGGGTACAGTGATTATATTTGCCCATTTATAGCCTAGTTCTAAGAAAATATTTCCTGATACAAATGGTCTTTTTTTACCGTTTGCAATTAAGTATACTGCTGGAGAATTTTCAGGTGTTAAGAGTTCACCATTTTCAAATTGAACAGGACTTATCTTTATATAGTTTTCTAATTCTTCGGGGGTTGTCGGAATAATAGGTTGATTTTTAAATTTAGTTTCTAAAAATATTTTATCAAGCAGTGGAGCTTTTTTCCCTTCATAAACCCAATAAATTCCTCCGTTGGCAGTATTTTGAAGTAAGGCACCAGTTGGATAGGTTGAATTAATCGAAACAGGGCTTCCTATCTGGTATGATTTTACATCTTGCCAACTAGCATTGATGATTTCTTCAGGATTATAGCCTATTTTTTTAAATACATCATAGTCGCTAAATTTTCTTCTAGTGTCATCAACAAGAAGATATAGCCCTCCTGAAGGGTCTTTTATTATGGAGTAATTAGGAAATTTAATTGGCTTTCCTTTCGCGTAACCTGACAGAACCGTCTTGCTTACTAAAATTATTTTATTAGGATCAAATCTGGTTTTTAAGGCGCCAGAGGAGTAAAAGGGTCTTT
>CAZJRJ010000112.1:0-2332 GCA_964548635.1 uncultured Gammaproteobacteria bacterium
GCCAAAAAATTTATCCCCATTTTTTTCAATAGCCTCAACAATTGTTCTTGTGGATTTGTCAATAATCTTATGGTCAAAAGCTTTAATTTTAATTCGGATTTTTTGCTTATAATCCTCATCTTTTTTAACTTTTGCTTTTTTTTCTTTAATAGTGGTTTTACTTTCCGTCATCTTATTTTCGCCCCCTGACTTATTTGAATAATTCCAAACAAACTTGAGCTTATTTTAATTATTTATAAATAAACATTATAATCCCGCTTTTCAAAAAAAGCGGGATTAAATATCTATTTGATAATCTTTGCGACTACACCTGCTCCAACAGTTCTTCCACCTTCCCTAATAGCAAATTTTTGCTTTTCTTCTAGAGCGATGGGAGAAATAAGTTTAATAACTAGATTAACTGTATCTCCGGGCATAACCATTTCTGTTCCTTCAGGTAATTCAACTTCACCTGTAACATCAGTAGTTCTAATATAAAATTGTGGTTTATATCCTTTAAAGAAAGGTTTGTGTCTTCCACCTTCATCCTTACTTAGAATATAAACCTCAGCTTCGAAATCAGTATGAGGTGTAAGAGTCCCTGGTTTAGCCAGAACTTGACCTCTTTCTACTTCGTCCTTTTTAGTACCTCTTAATAAAATACCAGCATTATCACCAGCTTGTCCTTGGTCTAATGATTTATTAAACATCTCTATTCCAGTTACTACTGTTTTTTGAGTATCTTTAAGTCCAATGATTTCAATTTCTTCATTAACTTTAATAATACCTCTCTCAATTCTACCAGTTACTACTGTTCCTCTTCCTTCAATTGAAAAAATATCTTCAATAGGCATAAGGAATGGTTTTTCTACATCTCTTTTAGGCTCTTTAATATTTTCATCTAAAGCTTTCAATAAATCCATAATAGGTTGACCATCCTCACCATCTGGATTTTCCAAAGCTTTCAAAGCTGAACCTCTAATAATAATTGTTTCATCACCAGGGAATTCATACTTAGTAAGTAAATCCCTAACTTCTTCTTCTACTAAATCTATCAACTCCTTGTCCTCCACCATGTCGCATTTGTTTAAAAAAACAATAATATAAGGAACTCCAACTTGTCGAGCTAATAAAATATGTTCTCTTGTTTGAGGCATAGGACCGTCACTGGCTGCTACAACTAGAATTGCTCCGTCCATTTGGGCAGCACCTGTAATCATATTCTTTACATAATCAGCATGTCCCGGACAATCAACGTGAGCATAATGTCTAGCTTCTGACTCATATTCTACGTGAGCAGTAGCAATAGTAATACCTCTTTCTTTTTCCTCAGGAGCAGCATCTATTTGGTCTACTGACTTATCTGATGCTACTAAACCTTTAGCCGCTAAAACTTTTAGCATAGCTGCCGTTAAAGTGGTTTTACCATGATCAACGTGTCCTATTGTACCAACGTTGATATGGGGTTTACTTCTTTCAAATTTTTCTGCCATGGTAAATTAACTAACGGCCCTCCCTAAAATTTTTATTAGTCAGGTTATTACCCACTCGAGGTGGGAACCAGCCGTTTAAATTATTATTTATAATATTATTTAAACTAATTATTTATTTTTTTCTAAACTTAAAAAGGACTCAAAAGAAACTGACATATTTATTCCCTCACTTCTTCTGCTCCCTTTTTTACATCAAAAGGAATTTCCCAAGAACGACTCTTGGTCACACTTTCATCTTGTTCCTCTTCATTGTAATAATATAAATTATCTTCTTCACATTCCCCATCTTCATCCTTGTTTTTATTGTCCTTTTTTACTTCTGACTCTGACTGCAATACGGTTTCTATTATTTTATAGCTATCTAATTCTTTATCTTTATTTTCATTTTTCCAAACTGCTATGTTTCGATTTATTCTATCAATTAATTCAGTTTCTGTCAAATCCTTAATTTCGTCTTTACTAACATTATTTGGACTTAATTTACCAGATTGACTTAATAGATTTTCATACTCCTCCAAACTCATTATTACAAAATTTTCTCCGCCTTCTTCTGGATCAAACACCACTATTCTGTCCCCTGTTCTCTTGGCCAAACTAATCACTTTTTTTATTTCCTTGCTCATATATTGAAAATTTTATTTCTAATCTCGTAAAGACAATTCTATATGAATCTCAAGCCTTAGTCAATACCCTGAAAAATAGTAAAATTAACTATTTTTTTCCTGTATCTTCTCTAAAATATTTTTAGGAACTTCAGTATAATGAAGGAATTCCATAATATAATTACCTCTACCTTGGGTCATAGAACGCAAATCAGTTGCATAACCGAACATTTCAGATAAAGGAATTTTAGCAGAGAT
>CAZJRJ010000113.1:0-2181 GCA_964548635.1 uncultured Gammaproteobacteria bacterium
TATTTAAAGTTTCTTCCTCTGCTTGCACGTCTTTTACCCTTAAATCCACCGGCTTTTACATTTCTTCTATTACCAGAATAATTACTCTTTCCTACCTTGCCCTGACTACTAACCTCAACACTTTTTCCTCTAAATTTTGAGCTGCCTAAATATTTAACAAAATCATCAACACGGCTTTTATCAACAGAAAAAATAGAAAACTGGGGCTTTAAATCTATCTTCCCAATTTCAGCCCCCTTCAAAAATTTATTAGAATTAATTAATCCAAAAAGATCTTTTATATCAAGGCCGTCCTGTTTTCCAATATTTATTTTTACACTAACATGATTACTGTCGTCTCTTTGTCTATCAACTGCTCCAGAACTTTTTGAATTCAAGTCAGGAGCATTTTTATAAGCGTGTAGAAAATGGTTAAGCTTATCTGTTATAAAATAATTAATTATATCTTCCTTGCTTATTTTTTCTAATCTCTTAGAAATATCAGAAAGATATTTTTCATCCACGGGCACTTGGTTTTCTCTATTTTCCAAACTATCAATAAAATTATTAATTCGCTTTTGACAGATTTCTTCTCCTCCAGGAATTTTTTTTGCTTCAATTTTTCTACCTACCATTTTTTCTATTCTTCTAATCTTCCCCACCTCTCTTGGAGTGATAATAGAAGTAGATACCCCCCTACTTTGAGCTCTACCAGTCCTTCCACTTCTATGAGTATAAGATTCCATTTGATCCGGTAAATTATAGTTTATAACATGAGAAAGATTATTCACATCTATTCCTCTAACTGCCACATCTGTAGCTACCAGTAAACGAACCTTTTTATTTTTAACCTGTCCATAATCTTTGTTCGCATAATTTGAGACACATCTCCATGCAAGGCTTCAGTATCATAGTGAGCTTCTTTTAGCTTATCAGCCACTAATTGAGTTTCATTTTTAGTTCGACAAAAAAGAATGCCATAAACTCCAGGCAAATAATCTAGGATTCTTTTCAGAACTGCAAATCTGTCTCTAGCCTGAGCTATATAGTATTCATGGCTTACATTTTCAGCTCCCACATTTTTCTCGCCCGCACTTATTTCGTGAGTTTTTTTCATGTATTGGCGAGCAATAGCATTAACGTTTCTCGACATAGTGGCCGAGAAAAGCAAAGTTTGTCTTGAGCTTGGAGTTTGTTCTAATATGGTGTTTAAGTCTTCTTTAAAACCCATGTCCAACATTTCATCCGCCTCATCCAAAACTAACCATCTTATAGATTGGAGTTTTAAAATTTTTCTTCTTATCAAATCGTTAACACGACCCGGAGTTCCGACTACTATCCCAGTTTTTCTTTTTAAAGCTCTAATTTGAATATCAATTCTTTCCCCACCATAAACTGCCACAGTAGCAATTTCTTTTATATGTTTTGAGAAACTCTTTATATCCTGAGAAATTTGCAAACACAATTCCCTAGTAGGACAAAGAATTATTGCTTGCACCTCTCTTTCTTCCGGATCTATTTGATTTAATATAGGCAAACTATAAGCCGCAGTTTTTCCTGTGCCTGTTTGAGCTAAAGCGATTAAATCATCGCCTGAATCAAGTAAAAAAGGAATAGCTTTTTCCTGTATAGGAGAAGGTTCACTAAATCCTAAATCATCAAGGCCTGCCATTATTTCAGAGCTTAAGCCTAAGTCTTTAAACGTTGTCATAAATTGTTATATTTGTTCCAGTCCCAAAAATAATATTTTTAGAGCCGTTAATAAAATAAACCTTTTCTTATTAAAAAAGGTTTTATTATGAAAACATAACATTAATGACAGCCCCCGAAGAGTACAAATATTTTAAATTAAAATTTTTTAATACGTGAACACAATAATAATATATTTTTTATTTTTTGTCAACCATTTTAACAAAAACTCTAAAAATTAATCCTTTAAAGAATAATCGTTCATCCCAATAACCGTTCCTTCTTAAGTTGTTTTTATATCTATATCTTCAGACTCTCCTTTGTAGACAATATTACTATTATTTTGAACCATTTCCTGTAAATTATCGCTAACACAAACCTCGGCCAGTAGTCTTAGCTTCTGAATTACTGACCAAAATATTATTAGCGCTAAGCTTATATGTATTGCAAGTTGTTGGAAAAATAAAATCAAAAATATGATTTTATATTACTTTATTTTGTGATATGCTTATT
>CAZJRJ010000114.1:0-2143 GCA_964548635.1 uncultured Gammaproteobacteria bacterium
AGGACCCCTTCGGTGTAAACGAAGTGCTCTAGCCAACTGAGCTATGCGTCCATATTATCTAAAATTTTTCTACCTTGTCCTGATTTTAAAAACCTTTCTCTTTTAATTGCCTCTGTTTTATTATTATAAATTTCTTTATAAATCAACTTATAAGGATCGTTGTGTCTTGTATATTTATTACATCCTGAATTATGTTCATTTAATCTTAGTTCAATATTTTTTCCTGTATATCCAATATATCTTTTACTGTTTTTTAAACTTTTTAAAACGTATACACTAAACATAGAAATTTAGCCCCAGCCAAAGGCTGATCCGCCTTTGGCGGAAACTGAGCTATGCGTCCTTAAATTAAATTCTCAATAAAAAAGACTCGTGCCGCAGAAGGGATTTGAACCCTTACACCCTAATGGACACCAGCCCCTCAAGCTGGCCTGTCTACCAGTTCCAGCACTGCGGCTTTTAAGCTACCTTAGTTTCTTTCAATTTCTTTTTATATCCCTTCTTTAAGAAGTAAAGTTTTGCTCTTTTAACCTTGGCCTGCTTCTTTATCTCTATCTTTGTTATTGTGGGCAGGTTTATAGGAAATATCTTTTCTACTCCGATTCCATTAACAGCTCTTCTAACTGTAATAGTTCCACCAATCTCACTATTGTGTTTTTTGGCAATAATAATACCTTCAAAATACTGAATTCTTTCTTTTTCCTCCTTTTTTAAGTTTAATTCCTTAATTTTCTGATAAACCCTAATAGTCATACCCGGCTTCAATTCAGAAGCTTTAGGAATAGACACTTCCTCTTCTTTTTTTTCAACCTTTTTTTCTTCTGAAGAGTTTTCTTCTATGGTTGTTTTTTGTTCTTCCTTTTTGTCTGTCATATATTATATAAATTAAAAAATAGAATCGCCACTATTCTATTAGTTTCTAGATTTAGTAATTGTTTTTTATCTTAATCTTCCCTAATACTACAACGGAAAATAAAAAATGTCAACAATTCAAGAGCCTAATTTGTCTTTAATCTTTTCATAAACTGCCCCCAAAACCTCTTTTTCGCTTAAATTAGTAGTATTTATAATAACATTATAGTGTTTTCTGTTATGAACATCAATGTTAAAATACTTTTTATATCTTTTTTTATCACTCTCTAATCTTTTTTCATTACTTTTTAAAACTTTTTCTACCGAATCCAAGTCGTGCCCTTCATTTCTATTATTGTTTAACTCCTTTGATAATTGATCAAAAATCCTTTGAGCCCCCTCTTTCTTATCCACCTCTAAATAAATCTTTAATGAATGAGGAATAAAATGCCAAGAAGTTCTTCCTTCAATTATAAAATTATTATCTCTCTTCCCTAGCTCTTCCTGGTATTTATCAACTTCTAGGTCAGTAGAGGGGTCGGTTTCGCCTAATTTATTATATTCTGCTAAAGTCAGGCCTCTTTCTTTTGCCTTTTGCCTCCTAATACCGCCTATATAATACCTAGGCCAACCAAGTTTGTCTGCTAATTTTTGGGCTATAGTACTTTTTCCAGCACCAGCGTCTCCATTAAATGAAATAATCATAAAAAATCTCTTTTATAGATTAGTTATTTAGATTATAGCTTTTAAATACAATTTGGCAAATTTTCTTCAAATAAGTTATAATAAACATAGTTTATAAAAATAAATAATTAAACACAATTTAGTTAAGATTAATTGTTTTTTTTATTTAATAAAATATGTTTTTAGAAAAGCTAGAAATTCAAGGATTTAAATCCTTTGCCAACAAAAATAAATTAACCTTTCCTGGCTTTGTAAAAGAAGACAAGAGAGGTATTACCGGCATAGTGGGTCCTAACGGTTCAGGTAAATCAAATATTTCTGACTCTATCAGATGGGTTTTAGGTGAACAAAGCATGAAAAGCCTAAGAGCAAAACAAGGAGAATATGTTATTTTTCGTGAAGCATCTTTTCATACGGTAGTACCGGATTCTAAAGGAGGACCAATGAGCAAGACAGAGAAATTCATCGCCGAGGTCGAAAAGTATTCCGCGCACAACTACCACCCGCTGCCGGTCGTGATATCCGAGGCGAAGGGAATATGGGTGACCGACGTCGAGGGCAGGCGCTACATCGACATGCTATCGGCCTATTCCGCAGTAAACCAGGG
>CAZJRJ010000115.1:0-2136 GCA_964548635.1 uncultured Gammaproteobacteria bacterium
CAGGAAAGAGACCGAATCAGAGGCGGGGAGGTTGCTGGAAGAAGCGCGCCAGCATGCGCAGGATATCGAGACAGATTTCATGACGATTAGGGAGGCAGCTGAAGCGGTAGCTCAAAAGGTGCTGGAGGAAGCTCAAAAGCAGGCCCGAGAAATTGTAGAAAAAGCAATTCAAAATAATTGTCCTAGCATTTCTTATACTTACAATGAACCTACTGTTTTCCTAGAATATGCTTTTAACACAATGAAAATAGCCCAAGTTAATGGTTTAAAGAACATTTGGGTGTCTAATGGTTATATGTCAGAAAAGGTTTTGGATAAAATTTTACCTTATTTGGACGCAATTAATGTAGATTTGAAATCTTTTGATGATAATTTTTACAAAAAATATTGTGGAGCTAGTCTGGGCCCGGTTTTAGAAAATTTAAAGAGGCTCTCAAAATCTAAAACACATCTAGAGATTACTACTTTAATAATTCCAGGGCTAAGTGATGGTGAGAGTATGCTAGAAAATATAGCCGATTTCATAAAAAAAGAGCTAAGTGAAGAAATTCCTTGGCACATAAGCGCCTTTTCTCCTTATGTTTCATGGAAACTAAAAGATATTCCGTCCACATCCCTTGATTTGATCCATAAAACAAGGGAAATAGGCTTAAAAAGGGGACTTAAAAATGTTTACGCGGGTAATGTTTAATTTTGTATTATGCTTAATAAAAAAAATAAAATAAAAATTGGAATTGATGCTCGTATGTACGGGCCAATAGGCAAGGGCTTGGGAAGATATATTCAGGAAGTAGTTGATAATGTTTTAAAGATAGATAGAAAAAATGAATATGTTATTTTTTTATCCAAGGATAATTTTGATGAATTTGATTTTGATTCTAAGAGAGTAAAAAAAGTTTTAGCCGATGTTAGATGGTATTCTTTAAAAGAACAAATAATAATGCCTTATTTAATTTGGAAGAATAAATTAGATTTGATGCATTTTCCTCATTTTAATGTTCCTCTTTTTCCTTCTGGTCGTTTTGTTGTTACAATACACGATTTAATTCTGACTAAATTTCCAACTACAAGGGCAAGTACTCTTGGCCCTCTTTTTTATAAAATAAAGAATCTTTTTTATAAAATAGTTATCTACTCGGCTGTAAAAAGAGCTAAAAAAGTTATAGCAGTTTCTAATTTTACCAAAAATGACATTGTGGAGAAGTTTAAAATTAAGGAGGAAAAAATTGTAGTAACTTATGAAGGGGTGTCAAATTTGGCTAAAGGTAGGGATTCTTTGTTCGTTTCTAAGCTGGATGACAGAGAGACACTTTTAGGCTATAATATTAATAAGAAGTTTTTATTGTATGTGGGTAACGCCTACCCTCATAAAAACTTAGATTTTTTAATTGATGTTTTTCGAGATGCCCATAAAAAATATCCTGAAATTGATTTAGTTTTAGTCGGTAAGGAGGATTATTTCTACAAAAGGCTAAAAGACAAGGTCGGCAATGACAAATTAGGTAAAAATAACGGTTTGGATAAATCTGTTATTTTCCCGGGTTACGTGCCAGATGAAAAATTAGAAATTATGTATCAAAAAGCTCTAGTTTATATTTTTCCTTCACTTTATGAAGGTTTTGGCTTGCCGTCACTTGAAGCTATGGCCAAGGGTTGTCCGGTTTTAAGTTCTGATCAATCTAGTATGCCTGAGATTCTAGGAGATGCTGCTATTTACTTTAATCCCTATAGGAAGGAAGATTTACTGGAAAAGTTAGACCAAGTCATAGGTAATAAAAAGATAAGAGGGGAATTAAAGGAAAAGGGCGAAAAGTTAGTTAAAAAATATAGTTGGTGGGAATGTGCCAGGGAAACCTTGGAAATTTATCAAAATATAAAATAATTTTTAATATAATGAGGGATAAAAATGAAAATTTTACTGATGATTTTGTGGTTAATCTAAAAGATGGCAAGGGGGCAACAAAAGAGACTTTGGAAAATAAAAAAGAAAGGGTTTCTTTTGTTAGAAAAATAGGAGAATTTTTTAGTTTTTCCTTCAAAAAAGAAAGAGGAGTGAATTTTATAAAAGAAAAGGATGAATTTGATAAAATTAAGAAACAAGAGGTTAGAAAGGATAAAGTAAAAACAGTAAAAACA
>CAZJRJ010000116.1:0-2134 GCA_964548635.1 uncultured Gammaproteobacteria bacterium
AACTGAGTTTGAAGATCTTGTTTTAAATAAAGAAAGCCATAAGAATATTGAAATTATAAATTCTAGGTTAATTAATTTTGAAATAAATGATTCAAAATTAGAGGTTTGTAATTTTTCAAACACTAAATTTGAAAACTTCTTTTTTAAACAATCATCAATGAAAAATTCTAAAGCAACAGGCATAGAATTTTCAGAAGGAGTTTTTAAAGACATAAAATTTGAAAACTGCAAACTTGATTTAGCTAACTTTAGAATCTCTGATGTAAAAAACACCGTTTTTCAGAATTGTAATATTCAAAATTCTGATTTTCAAAGAGCTAGGCTCAATAAGGTAGCTTTTTTAAATTGTGATTTAACTAATGTTGATTTTTCACAATCTGACTTACAGGACATTGATTTAAGGGGATCGATTGTTCAAAACACAAAGATAGATATAGTTAATTTTAAAGAAATTACAATTAATCCATCACAGGCTATCTTTTTTGCCAGCGCCCTTGGATTAAATATTAAAAATTAGAAGTTATTAACATTTTTTCCACAAAAAATCATTGATAATAGGGGGTGTAGTAATAATATTTTTTATGTAAGCATTTTTTTGTTTTTGAAAAAAGAAAAAAGATGGCAAATCGGCTATTGATTAATAAGATAAGCTCAGTATTTCATGACTGGAGAGGCCTTGTTAGTTTGTAGCCGATTTTTAATTGATTTAAAAATATTAATATAAAAAAAATTAACTTATTAGGAGGAAAGTTAATTTTTTATCTATAAAAACACAAATTTAAAAATATTGAGCAATTATTAAAAAACCCTATCTTTGCCAACAATAAAAATGATTTTTTTGTCAGTGGTTTTTATAGAAGCAGGTGCGCTTACTTCGAAACTGTTATCTACTAATATTTTTTTTGTATTTTTAGAAACAGTTAATTTTTTTAAAGAAAAAATGCTTTGATTTTTTAAAGGATCTCCTTTTTTTGATTTTTTAGGGATTATTAAAAGCTTTAAGTCGTCCTTTTTAGAGTTTATCGACATTTTCTCCCCCAACTCTTTTGATAGGGGGATGTTTATTATATTTATATTACAGGGTTTTTTAATTTCAATCCTATAATCTTTTTCAATATCAATAATATTATAGTTTCCTAATAGATTAATCTGCGAGACAAAAAAGGTTTCATTAATTTTAGCCAACCTTAATATTTCCAGTCTTCTTGCTAAAATAGCATTACAAGCGTCTTTATATGAAAATATTCCCATAGCCCTTGCTATTAAGCTCTCTTTGCTCTCAATGGGGATTGTTCCGATAACAGGAATTTCTTTTACATCCTTGTTTTGATTTAATTTTATAACAGCATTAACAGTTTGACTTATTGTCTTGTCAGTTCCAACTGCAACAATGGTTTTGACCCCGTATCTTATTTCGTTTTGTATAATTTTTTCAACATTTTTTATTCCTTCTAGTCTAATTATTTTTCCATTTAAACCTAGGTCAGTTATTCTTCTTTCAATGTTGATAAGTAGTTTATTGTATTTTCTTTTTTTTACGACTTCATCGTAAATATATACATACATACTTTTGAATTATTTTTTGTTTATTTTTGTTTCTTTTTTTATCTCTTCTTGAATTATACCGCTCATAAAACATTGTCCATTTAGTATGGCGCCATTTTCTATTGATAACGAAGAGCAGTTTATATTTCCCTTTATTTTAGCAGAAGAGACTATTTCTAAATGATCTTTTACGGAAATATTCCCCTCTATAGATCCTCCTACCCGCGCTGTTTTAGCACTAATATTAGCAAATATATTGGCTTTATCACCAATAAAAACATTGCCGTTTGTTTTTAAACTCCCCTCTAAGAAGCCCTCAACGACCGTATTGCCACTCCCGTTAAAATTGCCCTTAACTTTTAGGTTAGGCCCAATTATAGTTTCTATTTTTTTAAAATGATTGCTTTTATTATTCCTTTTGAACATATAATAAAATTAATTATAAAAAAGTTTTTATTTTTTAGAGTTTTATGTTAACCTATCTTATAAAGAATAATTTCCAAAGTTAGCTCTATTTTTATTTTATTATGCTATTGACATTTTGTCAAAGTAAAAATATTATATATAGTATAGTTTATCGTCTATTAAA
>CAZJRJ010000117.1:0-2083 GCA_964548635.1 uncultured Gammaproteobacteria bacterium
AAAATTCCGAACCATGAAAGTTGAAGGCAATGATTACTCTCTAACTCAGGAAAAAGACAATCGCATAACTCGAGTTGGCGCTTTTCTAAGAAAAACTAGACTGGACGAACTGCCTCAACTTATAAATATAATAAAAGGAGAAATGAGTTTTGTCGGACCCAGACCAGAAAGACCGGAGTTTGTAGAAAAACTAGAAAGAGAAATACCCTTTTACAACGAGAGAATCTTGGTTAAACCAGGAATAACTGGATGGGACCAAATATCAGGAGAATATCACTCCCCCACTACTGAAGATTCTTTAAAAAAATTACAATACGATCTCTTCTATATAAAAAACAGATCTATCTACTTAGATCTGTCTATTGTTTTAAAAACTATTGCTACTGTCTTTAGTAAAACTGGAAGATAATTATATATAATCAATCCTCCAATATCCATCAAGACCTTTTTTGAAACTTATAGTCTTTACATATTCTCCGTCACTGGTTTGATAATAATAACTAATAGAATTTTCATAAGTCATTTTAAGGTTTTGATGTATTCCTTCCACCTCGGGAAACGCCTTGTAATAATCTATTCTACTACTCAAAACTTTATAATATTCTATTCTCTTGTCTTCACTTATATATTCAAGTGCCTTGTCTATATCATCTCCTCTAACTGCTTCAATAAAATTTTTATAAGCCTCTTCTGGGGTATTTTTAGCTTCTATTACTGTCTTACTTTGACTAATTAAATTATCAAACTCTTCCTGAGTATACCATTCCTCCTGGTATTTAATATAATCATTATTTTTTGCCTGCCAATAAGAATAAGCAAACAAAACAAAAAACGATACTAAGATTATTAGTAAAATTATTTCTAAAATTTTACGGACTTTTTTCATGTAAATATTATAACAGAATTTAAACTTTTCCGCCAATATTCTTAGTCCATCAAAGGATTGGGATGATTTCTTAAAAGTTCAAAAATTTCAGGACGAATAATATATTCTGGAGGGTCTTTTTTTTCCTGAATCATATCACGAAGCCTAGTTCCACTAAATCTAATTTTTGACTCTTCGTCGCACTCATGGTCAAAACAATGTTTTAGGTTACTAGAATCAAAAACGACCTCTCCTAATTTCAAAATTTTAATGCCCAGTTCTCTCTCGCGAAAACGATCAAAAATATCTTGAGCTTCGTTTGGTTTATAAAAGTTACCTACTCCGGCGTGATCACGCCCCACTATAAAATGAGTACAGCCAAAATTCTTTCTTATTAAAGCGTGCATGACAGCCTCCCTGGGTCCGGCATAAAACATCTTTAAGGGAAGAGTGCTGAGCATAGCTCTCTCGTTTCCGTGAAACTTATCTATTAATAATTCATAAGCCGAGACAATACAATCATCATTAAAATCATAAGGCTTCTTTTTTCCAACAACAGGTTGAATAAAAAGACCATCAGCGTGTTTTAAGCCTTCTTTTTGCAAAAACTCATGACCCAGATGAGGAACATTTCTAGTCTGAAAGGCCACCACACTATTCCATCCTTTTTTCTTAAAAATTTCCCTTGTTTCTTTTGGGCTATAATAATGTTTAATAGGCCTTCTTTCACCTTCTTGATAATTACCTATCTTTCCTCCTATCAAGTATTCCCCCATACCCATAACCTCCTTTACTCCGGGATGGGCCTCACCTAGAGTTCCAAAGACTTTTTTCGCCATTTCATTCTTATCAAAATTATATATCTCAATATTTTCAAGCTCTATCACACTTCCACCCTCCTCCCCCATTAAACTTACTTTTGTTTCGTTTTTCAAAGATTGAGCCACTTCCCTACTAACATCCAAAACTATTGGGATGCTCCATATTTTTCCATTTGAAAGACGCATATTATCTAGGACAGAATAAAAATCATAAGAATATAAAAATCCATCCAAAGGATCATAAATACCGTGAATTATATTAAACGCATCTTGAATAATTTCTTCTCTAACTTTAATTTTTTTCATAGCTCTCTATTTGTTTTAAAAATTTATTATGGTTTTTTCCATTACTAGCAAAATAGCCAAAACTATTTTTAGGGTTTTCTCTATTATAGTT
>CAZJRJ010000118.1:0-2031 GCA_964548635.1 uncultured Gammaproteobacteria bacterium
GTAAAAAAAGCAAGTGAAGTTTTTGATTTATTAAAAAAAGACTATATGTGTGAATTTGATGACAATGGAAACATTGGGAAAAGATACAGAAGACAAGATGAAATTGGGACGCCTTATTGCATAACCATAGACTTTGATACTCTAGAAAAAGATAATACAGTTACCATAAGAGATAGGGACACAATGGATCAAGAGAGAGTAGAAATAAAAGAACTAAAAAAATACTTTACTGACAAATTATAAAAAAATAAAAAAACCGTTTTACAAAAAAAACGGTTTTTTTATTTTTGAAATATTTTTATTGATTACTAGAGTTTAAAGGACAACCTCCACAACCTGGTCCCTTTTTGCGCATCTCCATTCCTCTAGGTCCCTGTTCTAAACCTAATTCATTTCTTATTTCTTGAGCGCCTTCAAAATCGCCTGCTTTCATTAAATTATGAGATTCAATTAATTTATTGAAGTTATCTTCTGTTAATTCTAAATTTTCCATTCCATTTTCTAAGCCTCTAGGACAAGTTGGCTTATTTTCCATTAATTCTTTCCAACCATTATAGTCACCGCTCTCCAAAACTTCCATCATTTCTCCGCCTTTTATACCACCCATTCCACGTTCGCCTTTATGGAACCCTCCTTTTTTAAAGCCTTGATTCAAACCCAACTCTTCTCTTATAACCCTAGCTCCTTCAAAATCACCTTCTTCGGCTAAACCATGAGCCTCGACAAATTTGTCAAAATTTTCTTCATTAATAGCTTGAGTCACTTTTCCTTTATTAGCCATTAAACCTTGCCATGCTTCATAATCATTATTTTCCATAGCTTCCTCCATAGCATCATGTCTTTCTGAGGAATATTCAGGTCCCTTAATGTCTGGGTTTCCCTGATAAGCAAAAGAGGCTCCCGCTATTCCAGCTACTGCTATTAAAGCCACTAAAGCCGCGGCTCCAGTTATTATTTTAGAATTATTCATATTGTTTTATTATTAACTCGCGCAAGTTTTAAATTAATTTCTCCCGCGAATCAAATAGTTTATAAATTAATTAACTCCCCCGAAAGCCAGGGATATCTTTAGGCTTTCTAGATGTTAATACGTAAAAGAGATTTTTTTTCTTTCAAAAAATTAATGCATGGGACAATTAGGACAAACTGACTTATATTCAGGCGCCATACCAGGATTATGATCAAAACATCCCCCTCTAAGACAGGGCATTGGTCTAAACGGCTTGATTATCTCGGCTTGAAAACAATCCTCTCCTACACTGCCTATAATTTTAATGATCTCATTACCATCTCCTTTGATCAAGGTGCAACCAAAATCACTAGAACACTCAACGCACCATTCATCACCTTCCAAATCTATTAAATAAAACTTTTGTGAATTTATTTTTTGAGTAACTTTACCTGCTAAAAGCCCTTCATCAGGATTTTGCCAGATAATATTTCTATGTTCTAAAAATTTTTCATAAAAAGGCATTCTTTCGCTAAAAATACTATTAATAGATTTGCCCAAACCAGCAAAATACAAAACAGAGCCCAATAAAAAACTACTTAGCAAGCTAAACAAAAGCATTTTTCGCAAGCTAAGCAAATATCCCCTCTTAGTATGCCTTAGATTATAGTAAGCAAGCACTATAAATATTGCTAAGATAATCAACCAAAAATAGGGCAAAGTAACAAAAAGAAAACCTGCAAAATTATTAGTTACGTATTGATATAAATTCCAATCATTGTTTGCAAACATATATAAAATAACTGAAAAAGACAAACTCCCCACAATAAAAGATATAAGGAAAAGAGTCCAAATAGTATAATCTTTTAACAAAAATTCCCATCTAGGCCGTGGCTTTATATGACTTTCTTTTATTTTTTTAAAAATTGTTTCGCTTAATTTTTTGTCCATATATTTAAATTTTTATTTTACTCTTTTTAAACTCTTTATAAAACTGCCTTTTACCTCTACTAATTAAAGTGGCAACACTCCCCATAGGTTTTTGTAGGATATCAGATATTTCCCTATAATCCTTTTCCTCT
>CAZJRJ010000119.1:0-1963 GCA_964548635.1 uncultured Gammaproteobacteria bacterium
ATAACCGGACTTAATCTTAATTTTAATTTTTTTTATCACAATTTATCAGGAGTTAGCTTTGTTTGGGAAAATTATTATAAGGAATTTTTTCTTTTTCTTTTTCTAAGTTTTTTGCTTTCTCTTTTTATTTCGAAAATTAATTTAAAATTTTGTAAAAAGAGATTTGGGATATTATTGGTTTTGTATCTAGTTATTTTATTTTTAATTCCCCTAGAAATTAACAATAGATTGGTTTATTTTTTAAAGACAAGTTATCAAAATGATGAAATAATAAATTTTTATCAGAATAATGTTTATAACAAAGCCATTAACGAGTCAATAAAAAATAAAGATATCATTTTAGATAAAGTAAGAGAGGTTTCCGGGGAGGAGCAAAAGAGCAGTCTGGATAATATAATTTTTTTACAGCTCGAGAGTTTAAATTCTTTTTTGGTTAATGAAAAAAATACGCCTAATTTTCTCGATTTTAGTAAAAAGGGGGTTTATTTCCCCTTTGTTTATAGTAATAATGTTGAAACTATAACTGGGCAAGAAAGTATTTTATGTGGAACCCCACCTTCTTTTTATGGTCGTTTAAATAATATTGGCTTAGATGAAAAAATTTTGTGTCTACCCGAGGTTTTAAAATCAATGAATTACAAAACATTTTTTTTAAAAACCTATAATCTTAAGTTTACTGATACGGGAAAATTTATGAAGAATATTGGTTTTGACGAAGTTCATTCAGAGGACGTTATGAGGGAGGGTGACCCTGAGTATACCTGGGGTTACCGTGAAGATGTTTTTTACAAAAGAGCTTTTGATTTTTTTAAAGAAAAAAAGGGAGAAAAAAACCTTTTATACTTAGAGGTAGGACCAACCAATCATTGGCCCTTTGAAAAGCCAAATGATTTTAATAAAACGCTCCCCTATAAAAATCCAGATAATTTTATGGAAAGATTGGCAAACTCTACTTATATTCAGGATTTTTATTTAAAAGATGCTTGGAATAACATTCATGAAATTTTTCCAGAAAATAATTTTACTTTAATTATTTTAAGTGATCAGGCCTGGCCAGTTGGATTTCATGATAATTATATTAATCAAGAAGGTTCTTTTGAGGAAAATTTTTTAAGTCCGTTAATATTTTATTCACCCCAAGATGATGCAAAAAGAGTTGTAAAAAATAAATATAGTCAAATGGATATTCTTCCTAGCTTTCTAGATTTACTTAACATAAAGGGATTTGATAATAATTTTAGCCAATCTTTTGAGGGAGAATTAGACAATAATAGAGAACTTAGTAAACAGCACAAGATCATAACAATCCAACCTTTTGGAGAAAGATACCTTAATATAATTGATGGAGGAATAAAATATCAATACAAAAGCAAAACAAAGGAGTTTATAAAGTATGATCTAAAAAATTCTCCCAGAGAATATGGAGAGGTATTATTTGAATATAGAGCTTTGTTTTTAAATAATTTTAATGACGATTAAATTTTTTATCGATTTTTATTAAAAATAGAATATGTTAATTGAATTTTGTTTACCAGTTTATAATGAAGAGAAAATATTAGAGGCTAATGCCTTAATTTTATTGAATTACCTTAAGGAGAAGAGGCTGGATTATGATTGGAGGATTGTTATTGTTGTTAATGGTTCGTCTGATAATTCTGAGAAAATTGCTCAAGAATTGTTTTCTAAATACCCTCAAAATATTAAAAGCTTTATTTTAAAAATTCCAGGGAAAGGTCAGGCTTTAAAAAAATATTTACTTTTAAGTAAAGCAGACTTTTTTTGCTATATGGACATTGATTTAGCCGCTTCTTTGGATGATATAGAGAAATTAATAAGCCCTTTAATAGCTAAAAAAGCACATTTAACTATAGGGTCTAGAATTATGCCAGGATCTGAGATTAAAAGGTCTTTTATTAGAGAGTTAAGCTCTCAAGGGTATAATTTCTTAACTCGTTTAATTTTA
>CAZJRJ010000120.1:0-1917 GCA_964548635.1 uncultured Gammaproteobacteria bacterium
TAGGGAAAAATAGATTAAATAATTGCTTATATTTAAATATTTTAGTTTTCTATAATTTATTATCAATAAAGTTCAATAACGATACTCAACTCAAATAACAAAAAACAGGCTCGATCGCCTGTCTTTCGTCATTTGAGCGGGTAGAGGGAATCGAACCCTCATTTTCAGCTTGGAAGGCTGACATAATAAACCATTATACGATACCCGCGTATATTTTTTTTAATAAAAAATACAATTATCTGTATTATTTTTTATCTTTTTATCTTACTTTAGGTGATTTTACTTCTTATTTTTGGAATCGTCAAGACTAAAGCAATTATGATTATGACTATACTAATTATTTGAGGAAAACGCAAACCAAAAATTTGAGGAGTAGGGTCAATTCTTATTATTTCAGTTGTAAAGCGTAATAGAGAATAGAGGATGGCATAGGTTATTAATATAAACTCATAGTTTTCCTTTTTCCTTTTTAGATACCAAGCGTGCAATCCTATTAGAATAAGAAATATTAAAAGACTTCCAAGTGATTCATATAGAAAGGTGGGGTGAAAATATTTAAAGCTTAAAAATTGAGTTGGTTTATGAATGAAATCAATGGGAATTCCCCAGGCTAGGTCTGTGGGCTTGCCAAACAACTCTTGATTGAAATAATTGCCCCATCTTCCAATTGCTTGAGCTAGAGCTACGGCAGGCGCGGCTATGGCAGTTATAAGCCAGAAATTTCTTAAACTAGGCGCTTTCTCTTCTGTAAAAATATTCTTTTTCCAAGCGTATATTATTATTACTATTATTCCGGCAATAATACCTCCATGAATAGCTAGACCACCTTGCCAAACTTTGATTATATCAAGTGGGTTGGCTAGATAGTATTTAAATTCAAGCATAACATGATAAAGCCTTGCTCCAACAATCCCACTTATAACCATCCAGAAAACTAAATCAAAAATAACGTCTTGGGAAACTTTGTAAAAACGAGCCAAAATTAAAGCCATTATTAAGCCTGCTATAATTCCCAGAACAATAAAAAAACCATACCAGTAAAGATCTATTCCAAAAGGAGAAAAAAGAATTGCTTGTGGGTTAAAATTGTGAAGAAAATTAATCATTTTTATATTTTATATAATAATTATAATACTCAATACTTTCACGGTCAAATTTTATACTACATTTCCTCTATGACCTCAATGCCCATAAGGCTTAATCCATTTTCAATAACGCTTTGAGAATTTCTTAATAGTTCTAGTCTAGCTTTTTTTATTTTGTCTTCTGCCTTTAAAACTGGAATAGAATGATAATAATCATTAAGAGATTGAGCGAGCTCAAATAAGTATCTAGCTATTTCACTGGGGTCATAGTCATTTCCTGCTCTTTTTACTATTTCTGGATAACGAGCTAATTTAAAAGCAAGCCCAAACTCTTTTTCTTCTTTTAATTCTTTGGGGTCAAAATTTACTTTTTTTCCCGATACCTTACTTTTTTTAATGATACTGTTAATTCTGGCATAGGTATATTGGATGTAGGCAGAAGTAAATCCTTCAAAACTTAAAGCTTTTTTAATGTCAAAAGTGATTATGTTGTGGGCGTTTATCTTTATCATTTCAAATTTAATAGCACCGAGGCCTATTTTCCAGGCTGTTTTTTCAACCTTTTTTTCACTCCAATCAGAATGTCTTTTTTTAGTTTCTTCTTTTAAATAATTTAAAATTTTATCTTTTAATTCCTTATAGGTTATTACATTTCCAGATCTTGATGACATCATACCTGAGGGAAGTTTAACAAAGTCGTAACCTAGGTGAACCATGTTTTGTTTATGACCCATTAATTTTAGAATTTTAAATAATTGTTTAAAATATAGGGATTGACGGTCATCAACTATATAAATAGATTTATCTAGTTTGTATTTTTTTATTTTAGCGC
>CAZJRJ010000121.1:0-1910 GCA_964548635.1 uncultured Gammaproteobacteria bacterium
GTATGATTTAAATATAGTATTAGTTAATTGGAAAGCTAAAAGGGACATCGATGCTTGTCTAGAATCTTTGTTTAGGGATTTAGAAAATAGTGGACTAAAAACTATAATACAAGTGGTTGATAATTCTAATAATAGAGACGGCATTAAGGAGATAATTGAGAAAAAATTTCCTGAGGTGAGATATTTGGATAGCGGAGGCAATATTGGCTTTGGCAGAGCGCAAAACTTGGCCTTAAAGAAAGAAAAGGCTAGATTTTATCTCCCACTTAATCCTGATGTTTATTTTAAAAAGCGGGGAAGAGTCATTGAAAGACTCATTAATATTTTAGAGAAAGAGAATGAAATAGGAATGATTGCCCCTAAACTTTTAAATACAGATGGTTCTGTTCAGTATTCTTGTTGTCGTTTTCCAGGCCCTCTAGATCAGATAGGCAGAAGAATGAATTGGGATGAGAAGAATAAAAAATTTAAGAAAAGAATTGATCATTATTTAATGAAAGATTTTAATCATGATGAAAAAGCTCCAGTAGATTGGATAATGGGTTCCTTTATGTTGGTTAAAAATGAAGTGGTAGAGGAAATTGGTTTTTTTGACGATAGATTTTTTATGTATTTTGAGGATTGTGATTGGTGTCGTAGAGTCTGGAGAGGTGGTTGGAAGGTTTTTTATTATCCAGAGGTGGAGATTATTCATAAACATAAAAGAGACTCAGCTAAGGAAAAGCCTCTTAAGTCGATAGTCAAAAACCCAATTGCCAGAGTTCATTTAAAAAGTTGGTTTAAATATTTTTGGAAGTGGGGGATTAAGAAAGATAAGTTTGGGATTTAATTTTAAACGTTTAGAGTATTTTGAGGATCTTTTTCTTGAAAAGATTTTATATTTATTGAGGTGGTTTCTAGAATTCTCATAAGCGCCTCCTCGCTGTAAAATCCAATATGCGGAGTAAATACTACATTTTCTCTGTTTAAAAGTTTATGGTCTGTTATTAGGTAATGTAAGGCATCGGTTTTTTCCTTGTCATAGAGAAGCTGTTTCTCTTCTTTTATATATTCTTCTCCTTCCATTACATCTAAACCGGCCCCTATTAATATTTTTTTGTCTAGAGCCTCCTCTAGGGCGTCTATTTCAACTACGGCTCCTCGAGCTGTATTTATAAGAATGGAGCCTTTTTTTATTAGTTTTATGTTGTCTTTGTTTATTAGATGATGAGTGTGTTTATTGTGAGGAACATGAAGAGAGATTATATCGGATTTTTTTAAAACGTTTTTGAACGAGTCATATTTAAAACCTAGGACTTCAGAAAGGAAGATATCTTGGTTAACATCAAAAGCGATTACTTCCATACCAAAGCTTTTGGCGATTCTGATTACGTGCAAGCCAATCTTGCCCGCCCCTATGACACCGAGCGTTTTTCCTTTTAAATCAAAACCTTTTAGACCGTCAATGGAAAAGTCTTTTTTCTTAGTGCGCAGATAAGATTTGTGTATATTCCTTGATAGGGAAAGTATTAAAGCAAAAGTATGTTCAGCCACAGTATTATCTCCGTAAGAGGGGACATTGCAAACAGTTATTTTCTTCTTTTTTGCGGTTTTTAAATCAATATGATCAAAGCCGGTGGACCTAGTAGTTATTAGCTTTGTTTTTTTAAGTTTGTTAATGATTTTTTTATCTATTTTTGAGTAGATAAAAACTGATAATATGTCAAAATCTTTTACTTTGTCCACGTTTTCTAGATTTAGGGGATTAGGAAAGTATTTAACAGTGTGACCTTTCAAGGATTTGTTAAGGAATTTTTTTTCCCAGCCCTTTATTTCAAAAAAAGCAATTTTCATATTATTTAGTTTATTTTTTATATGAGTACCTTAACATATTTTTGGGATATAAAAAACCCGGGCTTTTCAATTCCCGG
>CAZJRJ010000122.1:0-1896 GCA_964548635.1 uncultured Gammaproteobacteria bacterium
CACGGTATTGTTGAAGTTACAAATCATCATAAAATGTTGCATGAAAAAAATAATAAAATAGAAGCAAGATATGTAAAAATTAATTCCAGTCTTCTTGATAAAAATTTTCCAAAGCAAAAAAAGATTTCTGTTATTCTTTCCAGAGAAGAAGCCAAATTTTTAGGTATGATGACTGCAGACGGGTGGGTTGGGAAAGACGGTAAAGCCTACTTTGTTAATAATGATAAAAAAATAATGGCTGAATTTAAAGAGCTTTGGATGAAAATAGGATTGGGAACAATATCTTCTGCAATATACAAAACAGAATATGGAACGGCTACAAGAGCAAGATTAAATGGGGGTAAATCTTATTTAAGATATATTCGAAATCAATTATATACAAATGACGGTTTTAAAAAAATACCTGGCAGAGTTCTTAATGCTTCTAAAAAAATCCAATTATCTTTTTTAAATGGTTATAATAAATGCGATGGTTTAAAATCTAACCTTTGTACATATGTCTTTAAGAATTTTAAAACAAATTCTTCTATTTTAGCTCAAGGTTTACTCTTTTTAATTAAGCAAACTACGAGTCAGGAATTCAATACAACTTTTGAATTTAATAAAAAGCATTATGGATATTATTCTATAAACTTTCTTTCTCCAACGAACAACTTATTAAAAGAACAGAAAGTGAAGAATTTATTAAAAAAAGGGTTGAGTCAAAGAGAAATAAGCAAAATGACTGGAATATCTAGGACGTTTATTCGAAAAATACAAAGAGGAATCCATGTAAAGTTAGTACACCATCTTTCTAAGCCTAAGAATAAAGTTAAAAAAATAATTTCCCATAAAATCCAACCAGAATGGGTTTTGATATAGAAACCGCTAGTGGAAAATTTATGGCTGGAGTTGGAACAACGGTGATTTCTAATTCTCCCAGACGTGGTTTTGAGTTTGTGACACGTAAGATTACTATGACAGCGGCGCGTATAAAATTAGGTTTGGATGATAAATTGTATTTAGGTAATCTAGAAGCAAAGAGAGATTGGGGTTTTGCCCCTGATTTTGTAAAAGCTATGTGGCTGATGCTGCAGCAAGATAGTCCAGATGATTATGTTGTAGCAACAGGAGAGACACATACTGTAAAAGAGTTTGTGCAAGTAGCATTTGAATATCTTGGATTAGATTGGAATAAATATATTGCTATAGATGAGAAGTTTTATCGCCCATCAGAAGTTAATATTTTATGCGGTGATTATAATAAGGCTAATAAAATATTTAAGTGGAAGCCAGAGGTAAAGTTTAAAGAGTTGGTTGAGATTATGGTTGCCGAAGACCTGAGTATTCTTCAAAGGCCTGGGTCGGCATAAGTTTAGTTATGAAAATTAGATTAAAGATTAAACATATAGTTTTACTGGTCATAATTACTTTGATAGTCATAGTAATTTTTACCTCAAAAGCTATATCTAATCCTGATAGCCTGTATTTACCCAAAGATAATAGGGTTATCTCTTATAAAGTCTATTGGGGTATCATTCCCCTGGGAGAGGCTCAAATTACCATTAATAGTCAGCTCTATAATGGCAGGGAAGCTGTTTTAATAGAGGCTAAAGCTAATACTTCCGGTATTATGTCTAAGATATTTGATGCTAAGATAAACATATCTTCTATTGTTAATCCAATCGATATGACCTCTGTAGTGTATCGAGAGTCTATTTGGAATAGAGGAGAAGAGGAGAGTAAGGTCATATATTATGACCAAGAGAAGAATGCTTTAAAGACAGAAGAGGGGGTTTATCGTATCTTACCTCAGACACATGACCCACTCTCAGCTCTATTTTCTTTAAAAAACAGGGATTTTAATTTAGGAGATAGTTTTGAGATTAATGTAAATAGTAATCAGAGTAATTATGG
>CAZJRJ010000123.1:0-1870 GCA_964548635.1 uncultured Gammaproteobacteria bacterium
TTCAGTTTCGAGTGCGATTGTGTCGTTGTTATCATCGGTTATAAAAAAGGAAAGGGGAATGAAGATGGTTGATAGGGAAAGAGAGGATAGTCTAGTAAAGAGGAAAATTAAGAAATCTAATCTAAGCGATAATTTTATTAAAGATATTTATAAATTAATTTTTAAAGAAAGTTATAAAAATCAAAGATAATATGATTTCACAAAGAGTAAAAAATATAAAAGAATCTGGAATAAGAAAGGTTTTTGAACTATCAGCTAACAATAAAGGTGATTTAATTGATTTTTCTATTGGTCAACCTCATTTTAATACTCCCGAAAGACTTAAAAAGGCAATAGGCGAGTCTGTTTTTAACGATTTTAATAAATATGCGCCAACTAAGGGTTTTTTAAATTTAAGAAAAAAAATCTCTGTTAAATTGAAAAAAGAAAATAATATTTTAGCAAAACCAGAAAACATAATTGTTACATTAGGCGTTAGCGGGGGAATCTTTTTGGCTATCGCAACTTTGTTTAATAGGGGGGACGAGGTTATTCTCCCCGACCCTTATTTTGTTTTATATGATCAATTTTTTCGTTTTTTTGGGGTTAAGGTTGTTTATTGGAGTACTTATCCCGATTTTCACTTGAAGAACGACAAGTTGGAGAAATTAATAACTTCAAAAACCAAGGCAGTAATAATAAATTCTCCTAATAATCCCACAGGGGCAGTTTATGAGGAGGACGAGATAAGAGAATTGCTAAAAATAGCTAAGAAAAATGAGCTTTTTATTATTTCTGATGAAGTATATGAAAAATTTGATTATGATAAGAAGTTTTTTAGCCCAGGAGGTATTTACAATAAAACGATAACGCTCAACGGTTTCTCGAAGAGCCACTTAATAACTGGATGGAGAGTTGGGTATGTTCATGCTGAAAATAAAATAATCAGTGCTATGAACAAATTGCAACAATATACTTTTGTTTGTGCCCCTTCTCCTGCTCAGATGGCAATAAAAAATGAGTGGAATCTTGACCTGTCTTCCTATGTTGGGGAATACAAAATAAATCGAGATTATTTGGTTGAAAATTTAAATCCATCTTTAAAACTTAATATACCCGAGGGCGCTTATTACGCCTTTATTAAGAAGCCTAGGAATCATTATGATTTTATAAAAAAATTAATAAAAAACAATGTATTGGTAGTGCCAGGTGAAGTTTTTTCTAGAAAAAAAGATTATTTTAGACTTTCCTTTGCAGTGGATTTAGCTACTCTGAAAAAGGGAATTAAGATTATAAATAAGATTTCAAAATAAAACAAAAAACCCCTTTTTAAAAAAAGGGGTTTTTTGTTTTATTGAGATATAAAGAGATTTTATTTTTTTTGCGCTTCAACAATGTTTACAATTTTACTTGCCTTCATGCTATTGTCAAATTTTTTTAATTTTTTAGTTATAATTTTTACTAAACCACTTTTCTTAGCAAACAAAGTATCATCCTTTCCTTTTCCTACGTTTATTCCTGGGTGAAATTTAGTGCCTCTTTGTCTAATTATAATTGAACCTGATTTAGCGTATTCTCCATCTGATAATTTTACTCCAAGTCTTCTACCAGCAGAGTCACGCACATTGGCGGTGGATCCACCTGCTTTTTTGTGTGCCATATTTTTTTAGGTACTGCAAATTATATCAATATTTACTTTAAATTAGCAGTTTTCTATTAATTTTTACAATTTATTTAAATTCTTTAGTGATTTACATGAAATAATAACAAACTAAAGTTATTGTGTCAATAATTCAAATATGGTATAATTAAAAAAGATAAAATTAATAAATTATATGAAGTTAAAGTTGAAAAATTTTGTTTTATTTATTTTAGTTTGTTTTTTGTTTTT
>CAZJRJ010000124.1:0-1777 GCA_964548635.1 uncultured Gammaproteobacteria bacterium
TGATAAAGATGTTTATGTTTCATTTTTTATTACTGCCAGTACTTTCTGGATTAATTAATTTTATATTTTTATAATAAATAAATACAAACACTGGATTTATTTGATACTGTTTTTTGTGATTTCCTCTTTTCTGTTGTATTCTTTTTTGTTTTTGTATCAAAATTTTTATCTTCCTATAGGGTGGGCTGATAATACTGATTTATACAAGGCTGGCAACAGCAAAAGGGTTGATCTTGACGAGCTTAATAATTTATTTAATAAGATAGGGGCTGATAAAAATAAAGTCGAAAAAGATGAAGAAATGTTTGCTTGTTTTAATGATGAGTGTAAATCTTTTAAGAAGTTTGAAGTAGACGCTAACTTAACTTGTGACACTTCTATGGGCGTTGGTTTTGGGGCTGATTGCATTTGGACTGTTTCTGAAATACATTTGGATCATGAGGGGGATCCAAATAAAGACTTCATGGTTTATAGGGCTGATGAAGCCGTAGAACCCATTTCCTTAAGTATGAAGTGGCCCAGTATATCGAGGTGCGATGCTTATCGGGTTTATGCTAGCAGTGATGGAGAGGATTGGTTTAGCTTAGGAGACGTTCCTTCTCCCAGTGCTTGCCCTCAAGAAAGCAAGACTGTTTTAGGGGAATATGATGTTAGTAACATTGATTTTAAGGTTAAATATATAAAAATAGCCAAGCTTTATGATAATGAAAATGATAATAGTCTAGATACTCCGTCAGAAGTAAATTTGACTGGTTTTATTGAGAGAGAGATTGGAAATTCAGCTATTAAGTTTTGTTCTCCTTAATATCTTTAAATAACTGAATTATTTTATTAGTATAATTTTCTGAATTATTTTTTTTAATTTTTTCCTTATCAATATTAGTTTTATTTTTTAAGCTTTCATAATTATAGAAAGCTTTTTTTATTTTATAATATAAATCTAGGGAATTGGCCGGTTTAAATAATTGTTCTTTTTTGTTTATTATTAACTCAGGAATCCCCCCTATATTTGAGGCCAATACTGGAATTTCGAAGTTGATTGCTTGATAAATTATTGTAGGTGAGTTTTCATAGCATATTGAGGGAACTACTACGATGTTTGTTTTTTTTAATTCTTCCTCGAGCTCTTTTTCATTAAGCCATTCTAAAAATTTAATATTATTTTCATTTTTGTATAATTTTTTATATTTTTCTAATTCTGTTCCTTTCCCGGCTATATTTAAGTTTATTTTATTTCTTAAGTTCTTGTCTTTATTTATTTTTTCAAAAGCTTTCAGTAAAAAATTTACTCCTTTGTGACATTCTATTTGGCCTGCAAATAGTAAATTAAATTTTTGATTATTTAATTTTATCTTTTCAGAAGCACTAATATTAATCGGATTAGGAATTATTTTTTTATTTGAATTAATAAAAAATCCCAATTTTGTATGTGTGTCCAAAAGCCACTTGGAAGGGGAGATTACTACTTCGGGTGATTTTATTAATATTTTATTAATATTATAATAAATTTTTGATAAAAAAGTATTTATTTTTCTTTCTTCTCCTAGAATCATCAGCCCGCTAGGGTGTATTAGTTGAATATCATGAAGAATATGAAAATGTCTTTTTCCTGATTTTTTTATGGCAGTGAAACTCGATTTTCCTAAGCCAATTAAATTATGAGTGATTATTAAATCAGGACTTTCTTTTTCTAAAATAGTTTTTATAGCTTTATATTTCCTAAAACTTAAAAATTCTCCAAAATGCCAAAAGATCTTTAAAAAGAAAGGAAGTTTAT
>CAZJRJ010000125.1:0-1731 GCA_964548635.1 uncultured Gammaproteobacteria bacterium
TATATCATTTTTTTCAGCTAAGCGCAAAGCCTTGAAAATAGCCTCTCTTCTATCAATTATTTTATATAAACTCTCCTCTTCCTTTTTGCCACGATACTCAGCCCCACTTGCTACTTGAGCTATGATTATTTCCGGATCTTCATCGTAAGGATCTTCATTTGTAACTATCACCTTATCTGCCTTTTCACCGGCTATTTTACCTAATTCTCCACGACGAGAAACATCGCGACCACCTCCAGTTGATCCCAAAACATGAATTACTCTATTATGGTCTAACTTTTCAACAACCTGATATAGTTTTTCCATAGCATTGGGCTCAAAAGCATAATCCACAATCACAATAAAATCCTGCCCCGCATCAATCCTCTCCAGTTTTCCTGCTATTCCCTTTATATTTTTCAGTCCTTTTATTATATTCTTCTCTTCTATTCTCTGAGAAATAGCTACACCAATAGCATTCATGGAATTTTGAGCATTGAAATCGCCTAAAATATTTAGACCAACCACACTTTCATTAAATCTAAATTCTACTCCTTTGGAATCACTTTTTATGTCTCCAAAATAAATTTTTTCAAATTGCTCCCTGTCATCATTTTTTTTGTTGCCAAATTTATAATATCCAATCTTTCTTTCAGCCCAAAAATCAAGAAAATAATCAGAGTTTTCATCTTCACCATTCACTATTATTGTTTTTTTAACTCTATTTAAATCTATCTTTTTAATATTTGCCACCCCTCTTTGAACCCTGCTCTGGTCATCTGCATATTTAGTCTTACACCTCTTAAGGTGGGCGAAGAGCTCCCCTTTTGCTTCTTTGTATTTTTCAAAACTTCCGTGTGATTCTATGTGCTCTGGGTAAAGCCCAGTAAAAACTAAAATGTCGTAATTAATAAAACGATGCCTAAATTGCCTGATTCCCTCAGAAGTCGTTTCAACAATCGCATAATGACAACCATTCCTAAACATCCTAGACAAAAGTCTCTGAGTAAAAAACCTACCCACCATGGTCATTTTTTTGTCATTAAGCCATTCTTTATTACCATCACTAAACATGGCCGTAGAAGTGTAGCCAACCTTATAACCAGCTTGTTTTAAAATTTTAGCTGTCATATAAACACTAGATGTTTTTCCTGTGGTTCCGGTAATGCCTATAATTATCATTTTTTCACTAGGGCTTCTATACATTAAAGAATCTAAATAATTTAAAACAAAATGATAAATCGGTTGAAAGACCTTAAACAATTTAACAGGAATTATTTTTTTTATTATATTTAATATTTTATCCATTTTTTTATATTTTTCTTCTTATTTTTCTTAAAAATTTATAAACATTGTACCATTTCCTATTTAAAATTAAGTCATAAGTACCGGGATATTTTACCTCATCTCCTCCAAAGCCTTTTTTAAACCTAGTTATTCCTGGCCATTTCTCTTCATCTATACCATAAAGGTCATAATATTTATAGCCTTTTTCTTTTGCCTTTTTGATTACTTTCCATTGAAGTAAATAAGGAGCCATTACTTTTCTATACTCATAAGAAGAGGCTCCGTGAACGTAAGTAACGGTATCACCAAAAAATGACACAATATTGCCGGCTATCACCTTGTTTTTGTAATAAACTAAATAAAGACTGATTCTGAAATCGCTCTCCTTTCTTTCTTTAAAATCTATCATGTTCTTATAATAATCCTTGTTATGAGTTTTAAATTTATCTCGTCCTCCGGTTTCTT
>CAZJRJ010000126.1:0-1715 GCA_964548635.1 uncultured Gammaproteobacteria bacterium
ATCAGCTCCGCACCAATCAGACCAAGTAGAGCCGTCAGCTGAAGAACGAACTTGAAAAAAAACATCTCCATCACTCAAATTTTCAGTCCAAGTAAAATTAGTAAACTGATTAGTTCCATCGTCAGTATTATATTTAGAAGAAATTAAAGTTGAAACATTGGATATAATCGTCAAAGAATTTAAAGATGGACTAATTGATAAATCGTTAGTTCCTAAAACCGCCCTATATTGAAAATATTTATGATTATCTAAATCAGTTGGAATAGAATCACTACTAAACGAGATAGTATTCCAACCAGTATCCCAACTAGCATTAGCTGTATCAGGGTCATTTCCAGCCCTAACTTGTATTACAATAAAAGTGTTGTCAGGTAGAGTAGCGTCCCAACTTATAGTTCCATAGTCAACACTGGTATGACCAGAATCCATAACCCGACTAGTAAAAGCGCTTTCATAAGTAGCAGCCTGAACCTTGTCCGCAAAGCCAAAAACAAAAAACAAACCAAAAAATAACAGGCCTATAAAAAAGTAGTCTTTAAAAATTTTATTAAACATTAACAATATCTTAAAGTTTATTCACAATTTAATTAAATTATAACATATAAACTAGCTTTAAGCTAATAGCAATCTTGTCCCATACAAGATGAGCCTGAACTAGTCACGTATTTCTCACACAAGATGAGTCTAAAGAAATATTAAATTTGGCAAATATTATTAATTTGTCTAAAATAAGGCGTATTCCAGCCTCATTGTAGTCTCCGATAGGGACTACAATGTTTTAGGATAACAAAAAAAACCAGCAGTCCTCTCTCGAGAGACTACTGGTAGGCGATAACAAAAAAACCAGCAGTCCTCTGGCGAGAGACTACTGGTAGGCGAGGCCAAAATCCGAACAATTTTAAGACTTATTTAAAATATTATGAGTTCCCACACGACGAAAAACATAAACATCGTCTTCTATTTGAAAGGTGAATCGGTAGCCTCTTGTTGCCTTACACCGCCAAACATTTTTCTTACCTCTCATTTTTTTAATATCAAGAGATGGATGATTATAATTTTCTTTTAAAAAAAAGAGTTGTTTATCAATGGCATTTTGAATAGGTTCAGGCAGGCTTTTGTAGTCTTTTTTAAATCGGTCGGAAAAAGAAAATTTCATAAAATTATTTCTTAAGTTCTTTTAAAAAATCTTCTGTTGTATCAAACGGGCCACTAATTCTTCCCTCGGTAATATTCCGGTCTGCTTCTACCTCGCCTTCTTGCCATTCTTTTGTCCAAAACCAAGCATCCTCAGCATCAATAATCCTAGCTGGTCTTAGTACCACCTGGCCTTTTTTTAATTCAGCATTTACAAAATCCCCGATTTTTAAACCTAAGGCTTTCCGGATTCGAGCGGGCAAAGTGACAGCACCATTGCTTGTAATTTTTATAGTAGGCATTTTCATAACCTCGTAATTTACGAATTTATTAATTTCTTATTTTCATTATAATGGGTATAAAATTTTTGTCAAGAATATGTATTGATCCAACATATAATGACTCCGATTTGGCCTCATTGTAGTCTCCGATAGGGACTACAATGTTTTAGGATAACAAAAAAACCAGTAGTCCTCTTGCGAGAGACTACTGGTAAGACAAAACCAAAAAGGATTCTGGCGACACTTTATTTAAATTAAATTTTTTCTTCCAGTTTTTTTATTTTAAGGGCTAGCGACTTT
>CAZJRJ010000127.1:0-1581 GCA_964548635.1 uncultured Gammaproteobacteria bacterium
TGTGGTGGGGATTCGAACTGGAAGGGGTGGAAACGATAGTTTCCACTATTTGAGGAGGGGTATTGGGGAACCCGGAGGTTCCCCAAAGAGGAGGAACGACGACTTCGAATAGCGTAACGAAGTGGAGTGCCTAGTCCGCGAACGAAACTAAAAACAACCCGAAAGGGTTGTTTTTAGATTTGTGAGAATGGTTATTTTAACTTTTTTTATTTATTTAAGTGTAGTATAATACTTATATAATTTTTTAAATTAATAAAATATGAAATTAGCTCAAGCTATTTCCGATCCCTCTATGGTTGGGTTGGTTAAAAACACACCAGAAGAAACAGCTATGGCTGTAGCTGGTCTTAGTTCTTCTTTGTTAACTTTAGTTTTATTTCCAATTTTTGGGATAGTTCTATTTATCTTTTGGATTATTGCTTTAGTGCAAGTTATTTCCAGACAAGATTTAAAACAATCTAAAACGCTTTGGGTAATTTTACTTCTTTTAGTTGGTTTTATTGGTATGCCAGCTTATTTTTTTATGGAAAATAAAAAGGGATTAGGTTGGGCAACTATTATAATTTACATTTTAATGTTATTATTACCTGTTTTTTCTTTTATTTTTAAATAGGATATATGAAAAAAATTATTACTATTATTTTAATTACCATAGCTAGTGTTGGTTGTGCAATTGGTTTGTTATTTTATGTAGGTATTTTAACTATTGAAGATGATCAGAAAGAATTTAATCCCGATGATTATACCCAAGAAGAATTAGATAAATTAAAAGAAGAAGGTGCTCAGAAGTTGGAAGCATTAAAACAAGGTATTAGAAATGCAAGAGAAGAGGCGGATTCAAAAATACAAGAACTCACAGATTTACAAAAACAAAAATTAGAAGATTTTAGAAAAGATGATTTAACAAAAGTTATAACTATAGTTAGAAGGTATGGCATGAGTTATTCAGACATAGAAAGTAAGGAAGAATGTCTGAAGTTATTAGAGCAATTAAGTATTCCAGATTCAAGAAATGAGGATATAGTTGGTTGGAAAAGAATAAAAGATATAGTTGCTGTTTTTACAGATTACCCAGAACTTGAAGAAAAATATAGTGAAGATAGAAAAGAGATAATTTTAATAGATCAAGGCTTGAGTTATATAAAAACAAGGATGTTGGAATCAAAAACAAAAACAATGGATAAATGTTTAAAACAAGGTGTAGAAATAAAAGAAGATTTAACACATTGGTTTAATTAATATTTTACTTGTGGGCTACTCCTTAAATTATCCCTCAAAAAAGTTCCAACATCGTCCCAGACTGCGAACAAAAACTAAAACAATCCAAATAGGGTTGTTTTAAATTTGGTTCGTTTAGAAAAATAGATTTGAAGACCGTAAAAATATTATTATTTGCCTCAATATATTAAAAAGGGTAAAATATAAGCAGTAATTTGTTAATTAAATTAATATGCAAAGAAAAATAATGGTAACAGGTGCTTTGGGTCAAATAGGCTCTGAGCTCATCCCTGTTCTTCGAGAAAAATTTGGTAGTGAAAATGTTGTAGCAGTAGGACATCATAAAGAGCCTTCTGAAGAATT
>CAZJRJ010000128.1:0-1552 GCA_964548635.1 uncultured Gammaproteobacteria bacterium
CTAGGAATATTAAAGGTAAGATTGAATTTGATAGAGTTAAATTTGGCTACCCCGAGACCCGTGATAGAGCCTTGGATGATGTTAGTTTAACTATATCAACGGGAGGAATGACTGCCTTGGTTGGCCCTTCTGGGGGAGGCAAAAGCACGGTTGCTAAAATGATTTATAGACATTATGATCCTCAAAAAGGAAATATACTTTTAGATGGAAAAAATTTAAAAGAGTATGATTTGTTTGGTTTAAGGAGTTTTATAGCAATAGTCCCCCAGGAAGTAGAAATTTTTAATTCCAGGGTCAGAGATAATATTGCCTATGCTCAGCCCAAGGCAAGTCAAAAGGAAATAAAAGCTGCCGCTCGTATAGCTAATGCAGAAGAATTTATCGTTAATTTAAACAAGGGTTATGACACCTTAGTGGGAGAGAGAGGAATTAAATTGTCCGGAGGCCAGAGACAAAGGATCGGTATAGCTCGAGCTATTTTAGCTAACCCTAAAATATTAATATTTGACGAGGCTACTAGTAATCTTGATAGTTATAGTGAAAAATTAATCCAGGATGCTATGAATAAAATAAGTAAAGGCAGAACTATGATTGTTATTGCTCATCGTTTAAGTACGATTAAGAGAGCAGATCAGATAATTGTTTTAGAAGGAGGTAAAATAGTAGAAAGAGGTAATCATTACGAATTAGCTCATTCTGACAGGGGTCTTTATTCTAAACTTTTAAATTTACAAAGACTGGGTGATGTTGGATAAATTTTTGTAAAATAAAACCGTTTATTTGCGCATGCAAATAGACGGTTTTTTTGTTGGATAATTTTTTTAGCCAGGGATACCCTCCTCTATCGCCGGCCAGCATTGATATGGCTCTTTTTGTAGATCAAATACATTTTCTATTCCACCCTTCTTTTTTATTTCTTTTAATATTCTTTTTCCAATCTTGGTGTTTGCTATTATTTCTAAAGATATTTCGAATAAGGTAAATTTTTCCAGACCCACCCAGTACATTTTATGATGTTTGTTTGGATTATTAAGGTACCACTGGTTGAAGTTTTCTTTTAATTGTATCGCTTCGTTTTCCTTCTTTTTTATAATGAATATTTTAATATTTAGGTTTAAAAACATCTTTTGTTGACCCACCTTTTTCTATTTCTTCTTTGACGAGTTCTAGAACTTTCTTCCCAATAAAAGAATCCCTAATAACCTCTCTGAACATTTCGTAAGGCGTTAATATTCTTTGTCCCACTTGGTGTTTTTCCCCTTTTTTATCATGGTTGTTTATGTACCACTGGTTAAAGTTTATTTTCGCAAAATTTAATTTTTCTCTTTTGTTTAATTCTTTTAGAAAACGACGATGTCTAATTTTTCCAACAAATGAGGTTATTCCGAAGATAGATAGAATTAAAAAAAGGGCTAGTGCTAAACTATCATCTCTGACATGATAAGCAATAGAAGTAAATATAATAATTAAAATAAAATTTAAAATTAATCCCAACAAGAATTTTATATTATCCATTGTTTTCCTCCTTCTAAAAAGTTTTTAAACAGCATTT